>JAOUKW010000518.1 GCA_029882335.1 Candidatus Heimdallarchaeota archaeon
CATTTTTCAGGAAGGTAAGTGCAAATGTTTGGGATCCTGAAACAAGAATCAAGGAAATGGATCAAACAGGTGTATCTGTTCAAGTCTTATCTACAGTTCCCGTAATGTTTTCCTATTGGGCTAAACCTAAAGATACTATGACAATAGCTAAATTTCTTAATGATGATATAAGTCAAACTATAAATATGTTTCCGAGAAGGTTTATCGGATTAGGAACGTTACCAATGCAAGATCCTGAACTTGCAATTGAAGAATTAGACAGATGTCAAAAAGAATTAAATATCTCAGGAATTCAAATAGCAACAAATATCAATCAATTAAATCTTAATGAAGAAATTTTTGATGAATTTTTTAAAAGAGCAAATCAATTAAGAATACCAATATTCATACATCCATGGGATATGATGGGTATGCAGGATTTACCACATTATTGGTTACCATGGCTTGTATCTATGCCTGCAGAAACATCTAGAGCTATATGTTCTCTCATATTTGGTGGTATTTTTGAACGGTATGACAATATTAGATTTGCTTTTGCTCATGGTGGTGGGTCTTTTCCATCAACAATAGGTAGAATTGAACATGGGTTTAATGTAAGACCTGATTTGTGTGCAATAGATAATGATGTAAATCCAAGAAATTACATGGGAAAATTTTGGATTGATTCACTGGTTCATGATGAAAACACTTTACTCTTCAATTTAAATCTAATTGGAGATGATAAAATATTACTTGGATCAGACTATCCTTTTCCACTAGGAGAACATCACCCAGGATTGTTAATTGAACAATCAAAACTTATATCAAATCAAGTAAAATCAAAAATATTGGGAGATTCTGCACTTCATTGGCTAAATAAAAAGAAAATTGATTTTAGCTAATATTTACAGCTCATTCAATTAATATAATTTTCATTTTTAAATTATAAAGTGATAATATTTAAGGACAAGAAATATGAGGATCAAAATATGATTTTTCCGGAGATACAAGTTGTAATATCTGAATTAGAGTTGTTTCCCCATCAATTAGCAGAATTAATTAACGACATATCAATTGAATCATTAAAAAATCCAATGAGAGATGGAGGTTGGACAATTGCTCAAAACCTAAATCATTTAGCAGATTCTGCAATAATCATTTATACCAGAATAAAATTAATATTGACAGAAGAACATCCAAGATTAAAATCATATAATAGTGAAAATTGGGCGAATCTAGATGATGCAAAAGATAGTGATATTCGTGGAACATTGAATATAATCACTGGTTTATACTATCGTTTGACAAAATTGCTCTACTCATTACAAAAAGAAGATTACAAAAGAACAGGATATTTAGATAATGTAGGTGATATTACTATAGCAGATTTTCTAAAGATAATATATAATCATAGTTTAGATCATTTTAAAATTATTAATGATTATTTAACAAACTAAACGATTTTTAGATATAAGTAGTACTGGGCTGCTGTTAACAATAGACCTGAAAAAATTCCCATAGAAAGTATTTGAAGTGCTTTCTTTTGATCTTTTTTCCTCGATTCATCGTCTATAATTTTTGTATCTGTATCAATTTTTAAAAATTCTAAGTTATTCATAATAATTACTCCATCACATATATTTCATTAAATCCATTATATATACAGAATTTCGCCTTATATTGATAAAAGCCTACAAACACACCTATATTAGGTAAAATAAGTAAGAAAATATAACTTGATGATAATCCTTGTAACAAAATCACTCCATAAGCTACAATTGATATCAACAACATAATTAAACCAATAATTAATCGTTTCATTCTTTCTGTTTTACCAATGTTACATTCTCCAGGAACATATCCAACTGATTTATACATAAGATCTAAAAACTGATTCTTATTAAATTTATTCTCAAATTTTTTCTCTGATTTAATCAAATTATTTTCTCTTAGATATTCATCAAAATCGTTAAGTAATTGTTCAATAGATTTATTAGAATAAATATCTAAATTGATGATATTATCATTTTTTATTTTTTCATTCAAATAATTACTTACTTTTTTTAATTCATTAAGGTATTCACTTTCATTTTTTGGTGGTACCAAAAAAATTACAGTAAATAATTCTTCTTTTTGTAATAAGTAATATTGGTTTTCTAATTCTATTCTTTGTACAGTTCCCTTCTTTAATTCTAGAGCAAATTGATTAATAGCTGCAATAAAACTAGCTTGTAATAGACTTTCATTTGTATATCCCACATCATCAATGGAATTATAATGATATATAGGAACTCCTGAATTTTGAATGACTTGAATTTCAGTAATCATTGATAGTTAACATAATCAATTTGTACAATTTAAAGATATTGACATTGTATATTAATTTAAACGAGTTTTAAATTTAAAAGTTAAATCAATTATTTGTTTTTCTTAATCAAAATTAAATTTAGCATATGAAGTCTAATCTTGTCTTTCGTTTAATTATTTTCAAAATTTCAGCATATAAAATTAATGAAGAAGAAACAATACCAACAAATAGCCACTCTTGACCAGATAATGGAATGGTTTTGAATAAATTCAACATTACATCGACGTCTTTG
>JAOUKW010000519.1 GCA_029882335.1 Candidatus Heimdallarchaeota archaeon
TAGGGATAGATCTTCCTCGGTTTGTACATTGAGAAAAATTCCACCAAAATCGGTTTTATGTATTATTTCGGGTGAAGAAACCTTCATCGCAACAGGATAACCAATCTCAATTGCGATCTTAATTGCTTCATTGACTGTAAATGCAGTTCGTGTACTAGGACATGGAATATTATACGCTTGTGCAACAAATATGGCCTCAGAGCCAAGTAAGGTCATCCGGTTTTTTTGATAAAGTGATTTAAATAATCCAGAAACTAAATCCTTTCTAATATCATCAAACTGCATGTAATCTGTTAAAACAGGTCGATTCTTTATTAAAGAGTATCTCCACAATCCGGATAACGCATTGATACCTCGTTCTGGAAATGTAAAACAAGGGAGTTTATGTGATTTTAAAAATTGAGTTGCATCTCGTAAATCCACACCACCCATAAAAACAGAAACTATTGGTTTATCAGGGTATTTTAACTTTGATGAAACAATTGCTTCTGCGGTTTTCAATGGTTGTGTCATCCCCTGAGGTGTGACAATTATCAGTACCATAGAAACATTGCTATCATTTAATACCAAATCCAATGAGGTAAAATAATCATCAGCACTCCCTGTACCTAAAACATCAATAGGATTCAAGGTTGATGCAGCCATAGGTAGTTTCTGTTGGAGAGCACGAATAGTATCATGATCTAGATTTGATAGTTCCAATCCTGCAAATTCGGCAGCATCCGTTGCGATTATCCCCGGACCACCTGCATTCGTGATAATACAGATTTTAGAAGATTGTGGAAGTGGTTGACTACTAATAGCAACGGCCATATCAAATAATTCCTGCACATTTTTTGCTTGTATCACACCGGATTTTTTAAAGGCAATCTCATACGCAGTATTTGTCCCAGACATTGAACCAGTATGTGAAGAAGCAGCACGAGCACCTGCTTTTGAAATACCAGATTTTATTACAATTATAGGTTTTTTACGAGTAATTGAAGATGCAAATTCAATGAATTTTCTTCCTCTTTCAATTGATTCTAAATATGCCAAAATAGCTTTTGTCTGATCATCCTTTGCTAATGCAGAAATTAGATCAACTTCATCAATATCAACTTTATTACCTACAGAAATAAATTTTGAAAAACCCAATCCCTCATTTAAGCTCCAATCAAGAATTCCTGTAATTAATGCACCGGATTGAGAAATAAAACCCAAATTCCCTTTTAATGGCATCCTAGATGCAAATGACCCATTTAATGGAGTATGTGTATCTAATAATCCTAAACAATTAGGTCCTATCGCACGTACATTATTAGATCTTAGAGATATCAATAGTTGATTTTCCAGAAGAATACCTTCATGTCCAACTTCCTTAAATCCTGCAGATATAATTACAACAAACCGAATTTGCAATTTACCCATTTGATCTATGATATTAATCACATGTTTAGCTGGTATAGCTATAAAGACCAATTCAATTAATGAAGGGCATTCTTCCAGTGATTTATATGATTTTATTTCTTGTATCATATTTTCCTTAGGATTTATAGGATATATATTTCCTTGATAATTGAATTTTTTCAAATTATTTACTATGTCAAATCCAACTTTTCCTTTAGTATTGGATGCACCTACAATAGCAACAGATTTGGGATTAAAGAATGTTGATAGGGTATCTATATTCATTATCTCATTATTTAAGATTGAATTATACTTAATAATATAACGCTTAAATAATTTAAAATTGAGCTGAATAATTGAAAATTTTATTCTGTATCATTTATAGATATATGGAGTAGTTCTTCTAGAAATTGCCATTTTATTGTTTCTCCTCCATCAACTTGTTGATTTAAATAATGTCTAATTTCATTTTTGCTCATTTTTTTCAATTGTCCTGATAAAAAATTACAAGATTGTAGTATATACCCAATTTTATTAATCCTCTCTTTATTCTCAACCGCTACAATGAAAGTGGTGGTATTATTTTTGGAAATTGTATAAAAATTGAAGCTAGAATGTAATAAAGAACGGATACATTTTCCAAACATACCTTTTATTTCAATTGATTGGAGTAATAAATAATATGTTGTATCAAAATAGGATTCTATTATCGAGTCAAGAGTTATATCTACAATTTGTTCAATATGAAAACTTAGATCATGCTCTTTAGCAAAACTAAGTAATGAAGTCGTATTTTCGATTAGTTTATACTCATCCTTGACACCAACAAGACACTGAATTGATTTCAAAGATATAATACAAACTACTATATCATTCCGAACAGTAAGAAGGTTATGAAATCGCTGAATAATTGGTTTTGAAATATATTTCTGATTTTTTACAAGAAATTTTACTTGAAAAAATTTATAATTACATTTTAAATTTGTAAATTTGTTAAATTTATGACTGAATAATCTATTCACAATAACACCCTAATTTATGCAAAATAATTGTAGCAACTAGCAGATAGAGAATTAAAAAAGTACTCAACATAATAAATAACATAGATCTATTTGAATTCATCAATCTCATGAAATCACCTTGAATAATTTAAATATGATCAAAACACAGGTAAGCAAGAAAACT
>JAOUKW010000126.1 GCA_029882335.1 Candidatus Heimdallarchaeota archaeon
TCATTTCAATTGGTACTGGAATATGTAGAAGATCTAACACAGTGGGTGCAACATTTTTCAATCCTCCATTTGAGACTAAATTTAAATTTTTTAGGGTTATAAGAAAGGGTACTGCATTTGTTGTGTGTGCTGTAAATATATTTCCATTATCTAGTAATTTTTCACAGTTTCCATGATCTGAAGTTATCATAAATGTATATCCATTCTGTTTACAGACTTCATAGATTTTCTTAAATGCTAGATCTGTAATTTCTAAGGCCTTTATTGTTGCCTCAATATTTCCTGTATGGCCAACCATATCTGGTGCAGCAAAATTAATTACAATAAAATCATGGCGGTTATTATTGATTACATCAATTACTTTATCTGTTATTTTATTTGTAGACATTCCCGGTTCTAAATCATAAGTACTGACTTTTGGGCTGGGAATGAGTATTCTTTCTTCATTTAGAAAAGGTTCTTCACGACCTCCATTAATGAAATAAGTTACATGTGCGTATTTTTCAGTTTCTGCGATATGAATTTGGTTATATCCATGATTAGATATTGTCTCACATAGACCATTACTAACTAATTTATTTTGAAATAGTATTGGTAAATTTAGTGATTTATCATATTCCGTCATACAAATAAAATTTACATTAATATTTTTGAATGTTAGCGGTAAATCAAAATTACAAAATGCTTGTGTTAATTGACGCGCTCGATCAGGTCTAAAATTGGTAAAAATAACAACATCACCATTTTTAATTTCACCATTTGCATTTACCACTATCGGTTTGAGAAATTCGTCTGTTTCTCCACTTGTATATCGGGATTTTATTTCATCCACATAGTTTTCGCTTTCAGATAATTGATTTGTATTCGTTAGTGTGTCATAAGCAATCTTAGTTCTATCCCATTTCTTGTCTCTATCCATTGCATAATAACGTCCCATTATTGTGGCAAGGTGTACGTTTTTGATATTTGTAATATGTGATTCTAATTGTTCTAAATATGTTAATGAACTTGTAGGAGAAGTATCTCTTCCATCCGTAAATGCATGTATCCATATATTTGTGTCAGAAAGCTTGGATGAGAAAATATCTATTATAGACAGTAAATGTTGGATATCACTATGAACTTTTCCATCTGATAGTAGTCCCATTAAGTGAATATCCTTGATATCTGCATTTTTTGATGTCAAATCAATAATAATTGGGTTGTTTTCTAATTCTTTGTTTTGAATCTGCTTATTAATTAATTCTAATGATTGATAAATAATTCTTCCACTACCAATGGTTAAATGACCTACTTCCGAATTTCCCATCACTCCTTCTGGTAAGCCAACTTCGTTTCCAGATGCATAAAGTGTAGTATGAGAATACATCGATTTTAAATAATTCCAAGTTTCCATATTAGATTGAGTAATTGCGTTTCCTTCATTTTCATCACCTACTCCGAATCCATCTACTATTAATAATACAACTTTATTATTATTTAATAAATTTACCACATATATTGTTATTAAAACGAAACTTATCTAAGTATAGGTAGAGTTCCAAATATAGTGATTGAAGAAAGATCACAATCCATCATTAACCAACTTAAGCAGCTATATCCTGATTTCATTATTGGTACTGCTGCCTCTGCTCATCAAGTAGAGGGCAATAATGAAAATGATTGGACTTTATTTGAAAATAAAATTGGAACAATTAAAAATAATGACAAATCAGGAAAAGCTTGTAATCATTATGAATTGTATAAGGATGATTTCCGTGATTTAAGTGAGCTTGGATTTTCCGCTCATCGTTTAAGTATCGAATGGAGCCGTATATTTCCAAAAATAGATGTAATTTCCCAATCTGCTATTGAACACTATCGCCAAGTTTTATCTGAATTAAAACGACTTGGATTACAAAGTTTTGTGACACTTCATCATTTTACTTCCCCAATTTGGTTTATGGAATTGGGAGGTTTTGAAAAAACAAAAAATCTAATCCATTGGAAAAAATTTGTTGAATTAATTTGTCAAGAATTGGGTAATTTGATTGATGTTTTCAATACTATTAATGAGCCATTTGTTTACGCCTCAACCGGTTATTTAAATGGAATACATTCACCAGGTAAAAAATCTCTAATAAAGTATTTTTATGTGTCTAATAATTTAATGAGAGCTCATTTTCAGGCAGTTGAAATTATTCGGAAAATTTGTAAAGATAAACCTGTTGGTTTGGTAAAAAACCTTGCTGTTTTTAAAAATAGAAGAAGAAATCCAATAGATTGGATCATTACAAAAATTTTTGATCTAGGTTATAATAAAATTCCTCTAAATAGTTTAAAAAGAAAAAAAATCCCATTTGGCTTTTCAAGAATCAAAGAAGGTGATATGGGCGACTTTCTTGGAATCAATTACTATTTAATTATGGAGATAGGGCTAGGTCTACCATATTTTATGAATTTCTTTATTTCTGGTGATTCTAATTTAACACAAATGGGATGGGGTGTCTATCCTTATGGTTTAGCCGAGGTACTATTGAGGGCATATAAGATAACATCTTTACCTTTATATGTAACGGAAAATGGAATTGCAACAGAGGATGATAAATGGAGAATTGAGTTCATTCTCGATCATTTAGATTCAATGATTAATGCTATGAACAATAAAGTGGATGTGAGAGGTTATTTCTATTGGTCAAATATAGATAATTTTGAATGGTCTGAAGGTTTTAAGCCTAAATTTGGAATTATTGAAGTTGACTATTCGACTTTTTCTAGAACAACAAAAGAATCAGGTAAACTACTAGGAAGTATTGCAAAATTCTTAAGAAGTTAAATTAATAACTAAAATTTCATAATGCATAATCAGATTAACACTTAATTTATATAATTTAATTATGTTACTTTATAATTAGATAAATTCCTTTAATTATTTTGAATGATTTATTTTAGATAATTAATTGGAAAATTTAGTATAAATGAGGTTAATATTATGGAACCAACAGAAACTCCTTCTCCAGATCATACTGCTGAAATTAATAACTTAAAAAGTGAAGTGACTAACCTACAATCTAAGGTGGAGTCTTTGGAATCGGATCTCAATCAAAAAAATGATGAAATATCCAAAATAACCAGTGAATTAACAAACTCTAAGGGTGAATTAGATAAGCTCAATTCAGAATTGACTGGTGCAAATAGTAAAATTTCTGAATTAAGTACAAAAGCAACAGAAGTGGATAAATTGACTGGAGATTTGAACTCAGCTAAAAGTGAATTAGAATCGACAAAAACTGAATTAGAGCAGGCAAAAAACTCTTCACAAAGTAGCGCTGGTAAAATAAGTGAATTGGAAGATAAAGTAAAAACATTATCTAAAGAAAATGAAACAATATCAGGAGAGAGAGACGCGTCTAAAAGTGAGATTAGTAATTTAAGAGCTCGAATATCCGAATTAGAAATGGAAATTCAATCTATAAAAACATCGACCAAAGATTCAAGAGCTCTACAAGAAGAAGTGAAAGTATTGAAAATACTTGCAAGTACTGAGAGTCAGGCATTGGATATGTATAAAGTATTGAAAGATCATCAGAGTTTAAACCTACGAAAACTATCTATGCAATCTGGTATGTCTTCAGGAGCGTGCAAAAGCTTAATTGAAGGTTTAGAAAAAGCAGGTCTCGTTAAAATAGAAAGAGCAAGTCCAGATGATACTGATCCAAAAGTTACTTTAGTTAATCCAAAATCTTAATTTAAAAAATAATAATTAACCCCATTGTTCTCTCTTAACTTTTGTTTTTTCAATACCAATTTCAATAAGTATATCTCTCATTGCTTTTACAAATGTTGGTGTTCCACAAAGGTAAAAATTTGCATCTTCATAACCTTTTATTTGGTTTTGGAGATATTCTTTGTCAATTCTACCTTTTCTCGAATTAAAATCATTTGATTGCTCCCGTGTTAATGATAATTCATAGTAGCAACTAACTTGCTTGGTTAATTCATTTAGTAAATCATCAAAAATTACATTATCTCCAAAAGCACAACTATACAATAATTTCGATTTAGAATCTAAATTTTTATCTTTTATGTATTCTAACATTGCCTTGAAAGGGGTTATTCCACTTCCTGCACCAAGCATTACAACTTTATCAGATGTATTTTCATTCCAAATAAACTTCCCATATGGTCCCCTTACTTCTAATTGATCTCCTTCACTCCTCTCATTTAGGAATTTTGACATAGTTGGTGTATCTGTTTGACGGATTGTAATTTCTAAATATTCTGATCTTGTGGGTGATGATGCAATGGAATATGCTCTTTTAACAACTTTATTATCAATATCCGCACTTACCATAATAAATTGACCTGGTTCCCAATAGAATGGATTGGGTAATTGTAATTTTAGAGTAACTGTATCTTTCGTCTCTCTTGAAACTTTAGTGATTATTGCTACTTGGGTTTCTATCTCAACTTTCTTTTTCACTAAACAAAACTCCTGATTCCACAAATTCTTTTAATTTTTGAAGCAAAATCGCCTCTTCTTCTGTAATAATATTATCTGCTTTTGCAATCCTAGTTGCATTTTCAAGGGCTGAACTAAAAACTTGTTCAATAATATCAATAAATTCAGATTCATCTAAATCATCTTGTAATATCTGAATTACTTGTTTTTGGAGGTTTGTAATGTCCTCTTTTATTGATACTATAATTGCATGCTCATCACTAGATAATATTTCATCCTCCATCGCAGTTGTAATTAGTAAATCAATGAATTTATCTAATAAATCATTAATTTCTTCAACAGTTCTATGCATAGGAATAATAAAATAGTCTATCTTAAAAAACGTTTGCAGATTTTAATAGTTTCATAAATAATTAATTTCAATTCGATTACTAATTACTATAATTTAATATACTCTTATATTTACATCCGAAGCCATTACTCCAATTATAATCAGAATAATCGAAATAGTAATTCCTATAAGTCTAATTTCCGGTTTAACGACTGGTAATGGTTTATCTAATTCAACAACTTTCCTCTCTGATTGTATAAATTGAGTAAAGCTAGAATATGAATATCTTAAACCATAAAGAATAAAACCAACTAATCCGATAAAAGTTAAATTAATTGTACTATCTTGTGGTACTTCATATATCGGAGCAAAGAAAAATAATCCAATTAAAATAGATACAAAACCGATAACTAATTCATTTTCATCAGGTGTAAAAAGTAATGATAATTTATTTCCAGTTGATCTCTTTTGAAATCCTTCTCCTCTGTCAACTTTTAAATGATCCTCATGTACTCCTTTAGACTGCAATAATTCATTATCTCATTAAAGCTATATTAATCTTTTATTAATCTTCATAAGTTATTTTGGGGATTTGAAAATTTATTTATAATTTATTAAATATGTTACGTTGTAAAGAAATATAATGCTGAAGTTATAATAAAACATATGCTAAATCAAAAATTCTATACACAAAGAAGACAAAAATTACTAGCTTCTATTGATAATGGTGTGATTATTATACCCTCATTTCCGTTAAAACTGATGAGTAATGATGTACATTATAAATATAGACAACACACTGAATTACTTTACTATGTTGGATATCCTGAACCAGATACCATTGCAATATTAGAAAAAAATAATGAACTGACTCAGTTTTTATTGTTTGTTCCTAAACGAGACCCTGAATTTGAGATTTGGAATGGTAAAAGATATGGTGTAGACGGTGCAGTACATGAATTTAATGCTGATAAGGCTTATGAAACAGAGGAATTTGAATCTGAATTACTCCCCATATTAAAAAGAAATGAGACTGTTTACTATATGTCGGGAATTGATGAAAAAATTGACCAAATTGTTGAAAAAACAATTTCTGTAGCCATTAATAGTAGAGATAAAATCGGATCCGGTCCAATTAATCTCATAAATCCAATAAATATATTTCATCATCAGAGAGTGGTTAAAACAGAAGAAGAAATTGAATTAATAGAAAAGTCTGCAAAAATTTCTGCAGATGCCATGACCAATGCAATGGAAGTGACAAAACCCGGTGTGTTTGAATACCAAATAGAGGGACTGATAAATTATCACTATTTCAAGAATGGTGCAGAAAGGTGTGCTTATCCAGCAATTGTTGGTGGTGGTGTTAATGCTACCATTCTACATTATATAACCAATCAAGACAAATTAAATGAAGGAGAATTATTATTGATTGATGCAGGTGCAGAATATATGGGTTATGCCGCAGATATTACTCGTACATGGCCTATTAATGGGAAATTCACAGAACCCCAAAAAGAAATTTATAGTCTTGTATTAAACACATTAGAAACATGTACTAAAATGGTAAAACCAGGAATACAATTTAAAGAATTATCAAAAATTGCCATCAGTATGCTCACTGAAGGACTGATTAAACTTGGTTTGCTAACTGGTGATAGAGATGAATTAATAGAAAATGCTGCTTTCAAACGGTTTTACATGCATCGTTTGGGACATTGGTTAGGAATCGATACACATGACACAGGACAGGTTGTAATAGACGAGGCTGTACTTAGAGAAGGACATTATTTTACTATTGAACCAGGTATTTATATTCCAACAGATGAAGATATCCCTGAAAAATACCGTGGAATTGGTGTACGAATTGAAGATGATATATTAGTAACTAATGATGCTTATCGAGTACTGACTAAAAATGTTGTAAAATCAATAGATGAAATCGAGAAAATAGTTGGTACAAAAGAATTACCATAAATATCCGATCAAAACTTTAATTCATTCACAACTAATTTATTAATCACTAATGTGTTTTCTTCTAATTCATTATTATTATTAAAAAAAGTGAAATATTATGATAACTTATTATTTGTACAATACCTTATTTCATGATCTTTTCAGAGATAGCATATCTTCTAATTTGAGAAATCTTCTATTTTTCCTAATTGATCTGAGATTAGTTTAAATTGATTAACTAAGTCTTTTTCATCTTCAGAGAAATTTTTATCTTTATTTGCAAATTTTAATGCTTTTGAAATAATATTTTCTCTAAAATTAATTAAAATTTCTTTTTCAGACTTTGTAATCTTACCATCATCATATGCCCTTTCTAAAGAAGATATGTAGGATTTTACATCTTTCATTATATTTTTAATAAGTTTTTCCTCTTCCTTTGTTATCTTACCGTCTTGATTTGCTATAGATAATAAACTCTCAGAAATTCTGTTGTAGGTTTCTTTAATGTAGAATTGATCTGGAACAAAATAGGTAAGGCTGGCATTAAAATCAGATAGATTTAAGTCAAATATATTTGGAATAACTTTGACTTCTCTTTCTGTTGGCGTATAGAATATCATTCCCAAACTCATAAAAACAAATGAAATAAAACTTCCAATTACAAAATATTGAAGAATTTCTCCAAAATTATTGAAATCTATTGCTATGTACTCAGAGCCAATAAAATTTATTCCAGCTGTCATAATTAGTGCAATTGAAGGTAAAACTGAATAAAATGATGTCCTAATATGATCTGGTATAATATCTAAATAGAACTTCCGAGTTATTATTTTTGAAGTCGCATACAATACTTCTGTAATAAAGGAAATAAATATGAGCAGAACCAATGCATATTGTATGTTATTATTTTTGGGTGGCAAGTAAATAAGTAGCAGGAAGATCGCACCATACGTAAATAAATTATCAAATAAAATTATTGGTGATAAAGTCTTTTTGACTGATCTTTTACTTCCCCATTTCCCTGCTTTACTTATAAAATACAATGATAAGACTGTAATTATTACTACGATTATCCCATTACTCGTATCAGATTCTGTATATACAAAATAAATTGGATAAACCATTATGTTAAACCAAATAGTGGACATAGCTAGATTAATTGCAAAACCAATAACAAAGAAAAATTGAATTGGGCTTTTGAAAATAAATAATATTCCCGAAAAAATCTTTTTCATCAATTTTACTTCCTTTTCAGGTGTTACATCGCCATAATATCCCATTTTAAACAGAAATATAAAACTTAATCCCATTAAAATATACATTTGGTATTCAAAAACAACTTTCCTACCTCCGAAATTATCCGCTATAAATGCTCCAATTAAAACCATTGCTGCAGCTAATCCATCTTTTAATACCATTCCTTTACTATTTATTATCAAATATTTATCATATTTGGGGTCTTGTAGAGGTGCAATAACTTTATAATTGGTATCAAACCAAGATTGAAATGCATTAATTATTTGTGTATTACCAATTCCTATAATGATAAATACGATGACTAAATCATTGTAAGAATTTGCTTGAAGTAATAAATAATATGCAAGAGCATGTGAAAGATGACTGCCAAAAACAACCCATCGTTCCCCTATTTTATCCCCTAATGCACCTGTAGGTAAACCCAATAATCCTTGAGCTAAGAACATAAAGCCAAACAAACTTGTCAATTCAACTTCATTAATCGATTCCAAGAGAAACAAAACGAAAAATACCTTAGAAAGTACTAATGCACCTTTTGATAATGATCCCAGTATAATATATCGCATCACTAATGATCGACTTGATTTACTAAAATTATGAATTCCTAGGTATCTACGAATTAACCAAAAGAGCATGTTCTTGTAATAATTTTATGGATAAAAAATTTTTCTAACTTACTCGATTCAAACGATTTAAAATTGAATTCAGGTGGAAGTATGCGCAATACTGGAAAAATTATATGATTTTAAATGAATGTTTGGGCAATTTGTATATTGGTAGTTGTTTCTCTCTTTAGAAATACTAATGATATTGTCTGGACCAAATGCATTTACAAAACTTTCAGTATATCTAAGATTCCTAACTGCACCTTGGATTTCTCCATTTTTAACATGATAGAGTCCGTTTCTTGTCAAACCAGTCAAACCACCTTCCTTTCTCTTTGTAAATCTATTATACCAAAAATTTTTAACATACAATCCATTTTCCATTTCTGAGATTTGTTGATCCAATGTTTTATTCCCTTGTTCAATAGAACCTGATAATAAATATGAAAAATTCAAGTTCATCGCATGACCCGTCGTTAAGTTCTTGTCTTCTAGATACTTTGATGCATAGAATGAATTATACGGAATAAATTTCAAGACTCCTTGATCAATGAAAACCCTATTTTTAGTAGGTATTCCTTCATTATCAAAAGATCTAACAAATATTGCCTCTTTTGGATCTTTAGGAACGTCTTTAAGTGTGAATTGAGAATCAAATATTTGATCCCCTAATTTGTCTGAAGTATAGGAATTACTTTCATGAAATCCGACTGCATCCGAAAATACTTGGAGGTAGATTAATAAATCAGATACTGCTTGTGGTGCTAAAATTACCTCATAATGATCTGCATTTAATGTAATTAATTTCTCGGTGTCTTTTGCAGTATTTGTTGCTTCAGTGGCCATTTTAGTAATATCTGATCTTATAAATCTCCAATACGATTCTTCTTGACCATAACCTCTATTGTCTGGATTGCCTGTAATCGCGTTTATTTTGAAATAATTACTAGTACTTCCATCAATATAATCAATTCCATTCGTTGTTTTAATATGTTTAAATCCAATTTCCTCACTGGCTACACCTGCAGTTTTTACATTAGGATCAATCTCTATTGCAGAATTTACTGCCTCTATAATAGAATCTGCTCTCTCTTCAATTGTCCAACTTCTTCCAGATAAATTATCTATATCTCCTGGTTTTAAATCAGGTAAACCTTGATAAAAATTAATTTCTGGTGTATTTTTAAGTGAATTTTCCGCTTCTTTCAACAAAACTGTTAGACCCTCTTGTCCCAAAAGTGTGGTCGAGGCTTCTGCCACTTTTTTACCTTTACTAATTTGTAACCTATAGGATATTGTGTTTAAATCAGTATGTTGGGTGACTTGATTGTTTGCAAATCTTGTAATTCCATCTACTGAAAAGAATCCGATTGCTTGAACTTGATATCCTCTTTTTTCTCCTTCTTTTAACAACCATGATAAAGATGCATCTATATCTTCAAACGGAAGTCCGTGTTCTTCTGAATCAAATATTATTTTTGGATTATAGCTCATACACATTTCCTCCTATAATTGTACTACTCCAATTCTTACATTATTAAATCTGGTAGGGGCACATCCGTGTCCTGTATACATTGGTTGACCAGGTTCTCCTTTACCACAATTCGGTGTTCCCATTATTTTAAATGATTTGTCATTACCAATTGCGTCAACAGAATTCCAAAAAACAGGACTAATTCCCGTATAGGATGGATTTTTTATGAGCTCTTTTATCTC
>JAOUKW010000520.1 GCA_029882335.1 Candidatus Heimdallarchaeota archaeon
TACCTTCTAATACATTTAATTTTAATGATTATTGGAATAAGGAAGATAATATCATAAAATTACATGAAAAATATTTGCTTCTACATTAAAAATTATGCATTTCCTAATTTAAATTAAACAATTAATCCAATTATTTTTGAAAGCCATTCTCAATTAGTAATGTATATCATCATACTTTAGTTGATTTCCACATAGAAATATATTGTATTTGAAAATCAATTCAACTCACAAAATAATAATAATTTTGAAGTAAAAGATTCATCCAGATCAAATTTATTAAATTGGATTTACTTATATAAAATTGCAATAATATATGTTTAGGATGATTAACGTCGATATTGTACAAACATCAATACATGAAGTTGATCTTGAAAATTATGAAAACACATGCTATATGAATATGGCAGAATATTGGTATAGACGTGGTAAATTTACTACTGCTTTGAATTTTTATGCCTTAGCATTGGAATTTGATGGTAATCCAAACTTGTTTGAAATTTACCTTAATAAAGGACTGATATTCAAAGAGCTAGGCGATATACCAACAGCCATTTATTCATTTAGTAAAGCTAGTGAATTTGGAGATATACATCAGCAATTTCGTGTATTACAACCTTTATCAGATATATTTTTTGATGATGAAATGCAATTTCCTCATGAAATGGTTAATGAATTGATTACAAAGGGATTTGATAAGATTGTTGAAACTTTCAATTTGGATAGAAATAATTCATTTACTCATATTGCATTGCTACTTCTATATATAGCTAAGAATACCATAAATAACAATGATATCATAGATATGAAAATTGCTTTCCATAATGCAGAGACTACTTCCCCTAATTTACTTAATAAGATAGCTTTGAATTATATAATAGAAAAATATCAACTTTATGATGAATTTAAAGAAGCCTATCCAACAATACGAAAAAGTACCAGAAAAGCTTATGGTAATTTCTCATAGTGCATGATCATATCAATTTTTTATTTTATAGTTAATTTTTTTTTAAGGTTTTCGATATTTATCACAGAAAGCCAGATAGTACGTGTTATACAATTAATAAGCAGGTAAATTTAATTCTTTTTGTAATTTTTCAGTTGGTTTACCTTCTTCATCCCAACCACGAACTTCATAATACTCGGATATCATAGTATCTAATACATCATCAGAAATTTTGCTTTCCACGTTTTCATCATAGATTAAAGGTTCATACTTGAATCGATCAGGAAGATCATCATCTGAACGTGAGCAACCTTCCCTAACAGCAACCATCCTCAATATATTATAGCTCCTTGCACCAACATCAAGCATTGAGTTAAAATCCAAGTTTATACCCATGGCTGCCTCTGTTAACTCTCTCAAGTAATCGAGATTAAAGTATTTACCAGTTGCATAGACATCAAAAGCACAAATAATCAAGTTATTTGTAAATGAACGTGCATTTTCAAAGTTGATTACAACAGGTGCTTTTCCAGTTGGATCATAAGATTTCATTGCCTCAAGTGCACCTAATTTTGGACTTGAATTTTCCCTAGTAACGATTGAATCATGAAATCCTTCCATATGAGTTCCACCACGCGGAGACACTGCATAAGACAACCCTAATCCTATTTTCCCTCGAGCCTCATGATACGCAATTTCCAAGCCCTTAGCATGCATAGCAAATTCTTTACCATTAATTAAATCAGCCATTCGCATGACACCTTCTGCTAAAATATCCCCATAACCGTCTCTTGTAGAAATTTTATGAAGTGCATCTACTACTTGATCCTCATTTCCCCACTCGATTGAAACACCCAGTGCGTCATTCATGCCTCTTTCTGTTGCTTCCATAACAAATGCTAAAGACCCACCTGTTGAAATTGTATCTAATCCATAATCATTACATAGCTGATTGGCATATCCATTTAATTTAACATTAGAATTGAGTAACATAGACCCAAATGCAGCTAGAGTTTCATATTCTAATGATGATCCATCTTCAGTTAATTTATGACCTTTATACTCTCCTTCGATTTTTCTCTTACAGAAAGTAGTACAAGCACTACAGGTATCTCGACCAATTAATAAACCACTTTCCTCCATAAACTGTCCTGTAATTGTATTATGGCCTTCAAACTGACCATGTTTGAAATTCTTTGTAGGAAGAATATTATTTTTATTTAGATAACCTATACCACCACTAGTACCATATACTCCAAAGGTATCTTTTATTTTAGCTTCTTTCACTAATGTATGTCTATATGTCTCATTTGTTTCTTTGAATTTTTGCTCATTGGCAATTTCAGGGCGTTTGGTTCCAAAGGCAATGATGCCTTTGAGTAATTTTGAACCCATAACAGCACCCGGTCCACCTCTTGCAGCTGCCCTATTTTTATCATTTATTATTGCAGCATATCGTACTTTATTTTCACCAGCAGGTCCAATTAAAGCAGTTCTAATTTTCACATCATATTTACTAACTAAATCATCATGAACATCAAATACTCCTTTTCCCCAGTAATTTGTTGCATCAATCAATTGTACATTATCATTAACCATTTCTAACAATACTGGTTTTGGACTAATTCCT
>JAOUKW010000127.1 GCA_029882335.1 Candidatus Heimdallarchaeota archaeon
TACAAAGATAACAATCATAATCAGATGTTTATTTGTTTTCATCTAGATAAATCTTAATATTTTATCATTATAAGATTAGATTTAGTATTACTCTATTTTGATGATTCAAGAGAATTAAAAGTAACAATATTTGATAATTCTGTGTGAAACATGAAATGAAAACCGAAATATTAAAAAAAATTTGATTCTATCAATTTTCATGAGAATAAACTATAGTTCAGGATCAAAATGGGAGGAAAAATTTGGTTACTCTAGAGCAGTGAAAATCAATGGTAATCTGTATATTTCCGGCACTACTTCCTTTAATTCATCAGGAGAAATTGTAGGTATAGGTGATCCATACTTACAAACAAAACAAATTATACTAAATATTCAGAACGTGTTGGATCAAGCAGGGGGTAAATTAGATGATATATATAGAGTCAGAGTGTTTATAACACAAGCTGATTTTTCTGACGAAGTCCTTAAGGCGTTTTCAGAACATTTTATTGATATAAAGCCAGCAGCAACATTAGTTTGTATTAGTGCATTATTAATTCCAGAAATGTTAGTAGAGGTCGAAGTAGATGCCTTCATAGGCGATTGAATCGAACAATGATTTTCGTTTAGTTACAGCTATGCGCAATTTCATTTGCTTTTAACAGTGCTTAATTGAATTTACATTATTTGATTTGTAAATATACGTTATTGACTCATGTATTTTATATTTATTCAATTTCCTTATTCAAACCAATTTTCATTTGTAATCTCGAATATGTTCTTAGTACTTTCAAATAAAGAATTTACATTTCTAAGTTAAATTAATGTATTAATATCATCTATTTAAGAATCAGATTCGTCTGATTGTGAAGTTGTTGAATTTATAATTATTTTAGTTGTTTTTCTTCGAAATTTAACAATTCCAATAAATAACGTTGTAAAGCTAAGACTGATGATCGTGATAAGTAAGGTGTCATGATATGTAATGTATTGAATGGTTAATTACTCAACTATTCTAATCAAGTATCATATTCAACTATGAATATGTTACATTCTTCATTAAAACTAACTAATCAACAATTATTCTGATGCAATTATCAAATTTCATCAAAATTTATCATTAATCTGTTTTAATATACGTAATATGTGAGTAATATGGGTAATTTCCAATATTGTATAATAATTAAGTCAATTATGCTAGTATGTTTTTAAAGAATATAAACATTCACTCATATTGAAATTAGTGAATTACTTTAAATAATGAAACTAATATTTACTTATGTCAGATACAATTGAAATTCATCCCGTTGATTTTCACTACAAAATGCAAACTCAAAATCCACCATTAATCTTAGATTTGCAAGGCGAAGAAGAATATAAATCATGGAATATGTTTAATTCTGTTAATATCCCGTTTACAACATTTATTGAAATTGAAGATTTACCCAAACAATTTCATGATCGAGAAATAGTTGCTGTATGTGGTACTGGAAATAAATCCAAAGTTGCAGTTGAAATGTTACAAGATAAAGGGTATAATATTCGATCATTGATTGGAGGACAGAGAAATTGGAATAATAGTTTTGATAGTGTGAAGTTTAATATTGATGATACTTCTACAGAAATATACCAATTTAGACGAATGGCAAAAGGTTGTATATCATATTTAATAGTGAATGACGGAGATGCTGCATTAATCGATCCTTCAATTCACACTGATGTTTACCTTGACAAAATTGATGAACTTGGTCTGAATTTGAAGTATATTTTAGAGACACACTTACAAGCAGATCATATTTCTGGTGCTAGAGCGATAGCTGATCGGACAGGTGCTCGGATCATGCTTTCAGCAAATGATCCTTTTCAATTTGAATTCAATAGTATAAAGAACAATGAGACTTTTCAACTTGGAAATCAACCTATAATTCGTGCAATTGAAACTCCAGGACATACAAAAGGTTCAATGTCGTTCAGAATAAAGGATCTTGGATTATTAGCAGGTGATACTATTTTTGCAACTAGTTTTGGACGTCCAGATTTAGCAAATAAGGCAGAAGAATTTGCAAATGATTTATATGATACAATTCACACTAAAATAAGAAGGTTACCTAGAAATATGTTTATTGCCTCTTCACATATTGGTAAATTTGTTGTTGAACATTTTCATCAACCAATTACAACATCTGTTGGTCAAATAAATAACTTTGAATCCATTCATTATAATAGAGATCATTTTATTGATTATGCTGTTAAAGCTGCTACAGATACTCCCCATCCGCCATCATTTTCAACAATTGTCAAAATAAATCAGGGAATTGTTGATATCGATAAAGATGAGATTTTAAATTTAGAATTTGGACCTAATCGATGTTCTCTTGAAGATGAGCAGTAAATCATATTTTACATTTATTCCAGTTTTAATATAAAGTGAAAATTGACAATCAAGCCTATTTGTGTCTGTTCATCTAGTATAAATACCGAAAATCTTTTTTGAAAATTCAAAATTATTGCTAATTTTAATATAGTAAATAAACATAATAATGACGATTGGTCTCAATTCTTTAATAATCACTAGTTAAAGTCCAATCAAATGAATCAAAAAGCGATATTGAAACAATTGGGATTAAAAATTAAAAAAATAGATCAAATATGGGATGATGATCAATTGATTGAATTATATCTCTATAGAAAACACACAGGGAAAATAACAAAGTTAGATGGAAGTTTAACTACTTTTACCTCACTTAGAAAATTAGTAATAGAAGATTATGAAAATATAAACCTAAACGAAATAGATTTCTCAGAATTTCAAAATTTACAAGAATTATCACTTAGAAATAATAATTTGAGAACATTTCCAAAAGGAATAGAATATCTACAGAATTTAGTTAGGATAAATATCGATGAGAACAAATTAAAATCTGTTCCAGAGGAAATTATGGCAATCACAACAAGAGATAAATTACTTAATCCTGAAAGAGTAAGGTTAGAATCAATAGAATTATATTGGAGAATTAAAGTGGATAAATATAAAGATAATTATCTAAATTATGATGATTATACAAAACAATCAACAAAATATCGTAAAAAGATAAGTAGATTAATCCCCGAAATTCGCTATTTAAATCTTTATAATAAAGGAAATTGGCATAAAATTCTCAATGAAGATTATTCTTTTTCATATTTTGGTATCTTTTTGATACCTGTATATATTATGATTTATCTTCTTATAAAAGTATGGCTAAATCCAGAGGATTATACAGAATTTACTAGCTCTGGCCCTGCTTTTCTTCCATTGTTTTACGGATTCTTATTATTGATGATTTCTTTAGTCCTTACAAAAAGTTTCATAACACTTATTTTTGTCTACTCAATTGGATTATACCAATATTATAAAGATTTATCATTTATAACTCGGGGTAAATACAATTCAAATACTTTTGCATTAATAAAGAAATGGGCATATTCAGATAACCAATTTCTCCAACTTGGGGCAATATCTGTTTCAAGATATCTCAGTATAGTTGGCAGTGAGGTTAGAGAAAGTATAACGTACTTAATTAAAAACGCAGGTAATAAACCACTAAAAGACTATGCGATAGAAACAAATAAATTATTAGCAAAAATACCTATTACTAGCTGATAAAATTTTCAAATGAGGAATAAACATAATCGATTTCACTCATTATTGGAAAATTCAAAAATGATTGGAATAATCAAAAATAGAATGATTAAATTGTTTAAAGTAATTTAGTACAGAAACTAGAAAAGGAAATTGTTTATAAACAACAATAAGGAAAATACAAATATGAGTGAATATATTAAATCCACTTGGAAGAATGATAAATTATTAAGAATTATTATTTTTTGGTTTGTTATATTATTTACAATATCGATAATTCTTCAAAATATTATAGGTGCTCCTCCTACTGAATTAGGAGAAACAATTCTAGGAGATCGTAATACTACACTTGAATTAGAAGCAAATTCAACAGTACAATATTCTGTCGCATATTCATCGGATTATAATTACTTTGCATTTAATAGTAATGTTGAAACCAGATTAATTTTAATAAAAAAATGGTTTGATACTGAAGTAAATATTTCGACTGTAGAAGAAATTGATGTGCTTGTAAATGAGACTACTAAAAAATTTGCTACTTATCTGAAAGAAAAGACAAATATAACTGCAATCATTATTTCTCCAGAAGATGTACCTATTAAATACGTTTTTGAATTTATAGAATTTGATAGTAATGATCGTCAATTAATTAATAATTGGAGTTTGGGATATATAATCAAAATACTTGCTGTTGTACCCTTAATTGTCAAAATATTAATTTTAATTTTAAGAAAAATTTTACATAAAAATAATAATAATGTAAATTAAGATGAAAGCTAGTCATTTAGTAATAAAATCGAGTAATAAGTAAATAATAAATGGAATAAATTAATTATACTGATTTAGAATTTGAATTGATTCATATGTAGTAGTAAATATTTTTAATATTAATTTTTGACGAGACAATTGTTATATTAGTTGTATTTGTAATACCATTTAATATAATAATATTGATGTATATATAATGATTAAAAAATAACACACAATAATTAAGACCACATTTATATAATAATGATTATTTATTGTTAATATAACAACAATTTGTAATAAATCTTAATAATAATACAATAAATTGTTAGATTAATGACATAAATGGTATTTATTGTTTTAATTGTATGTTATAAAATTTAAAAATTAATCACAGTATACCAAAATAACAAGATTTATATAATTATTATAGTTTATAATCTTACTCAAAGAGGTGAATTATGCAAAGAAAAATATTTCCCCTATTATTAATTGGTTTAATGTTAATGATGAGTCAGCCAACTCAAGCCGCTGCTTACGTATCTTTAACTGGTCCATCATCAGCACATACTAATACTTCGCAAACTTTGACTATCTACATATCTGGTTGTACTAACCCTTGGGGTGATCTTAAAGTTAGAATCAATTCTGGCTCATGGTCAACAATCGGTTCTTATAGTTGGTCAAGTGGTTATAATTACAAGAGTGTTTCAATTGGTTCAACAATTGGTACATATGAATATAAGGCAACTATATATTCGTGTGATGATTTACTTATTCCTTTTGTATCAGATACACATTCAATAGCTGTATATGGACAACAATTCTCATCTCAAGGTTATACTTGGGATAAAGAAATCAGATCACAAGGAGCATCAACAGGATATTATGCAAGTGAATATTCTAAAATTACTTGGTCAACTGGTAATCCAATTACTGCTGAAGAAACTGTGTCAACTTATTTACGATGGGTAGGATTTTCTACTGTAGTAAATCCTGGCTCTTTTAATACGATAAAACTTCAATTGAATGCTAAAGTATATGCTGGTCATTCCAGTCCTCAAAAAATGTATGCAGGAATATTTACTTCTAGTTGGACTCAATTAGGAAGTGTAGTATTAATTTCGAGTTCTAATGTATATTCTTCAGTCACAGTGAATTTCAATGGTTTAACAAATGCAAATTATCATATTTTTATATTCTACAATGATGCATGGTCTGCCGATTGGAATACAAAAATATATGCTCAAAATATAGGATTATCTGCACTCAATACTTAAATTATTTTATAACAAAAATAATTAATTAAAGTAAAATAATAATAAAACAATTAATCAGATTAACATCTCTTTATTTTATTATTAGATGAAATAACCTTGATATTTATATTTTCTTAATTTAATATTAATCTTTTCCATTTTATTTTAATTTGGTTATGATGAATTTCTTATTTACAATATATTAAACTATTTTTTTTCACCTTTTTCAATATTTTTCATGTGTTTAAATAATACACTTAGTGGATAAATAAAATTAATATATGAGTTTCACCATTGGGGTTTGTGGATGGAAAAGACATTGCTGAAATGGCTGTATTAAGAGCTCAAGAGCTTCAATGTAGCTATGCAGAAGCAAGATATATAAAATCAAGAAATACAACCATTGCCATGACTAGTGGTAATGTAGCTGGAATTGGTTCATCTGATAGTTATGGACTTGGTGTGAGAATTATTCACTCTGGTGGATTGAGTTTTTTCTCCCTTAATAATTTTAATAAGGATTTATTAGAAAAAAATTTAAGACAAGCAATAAGATTAGCGCAAAGTTCTAATAGAAAGGATAATCCAATTGAATTTGTTCCGGTAAAAGGAGTAGAAGACTCTTGGAAGGTAGATTATAAGAAAAGTTTTGCCGATATTTCAAATGAGGAAAAATTAACCCGATTGCAAGAAATTGATAAATTGTCCCAACAACCATGGGAAGCTGAATTAGTATCAAGGAATATTTTCTATTCGGACTTGGTTGAAAATAAATATCTAGTAACCTCCGATGGGTCAAAAATTACATCTGAATTACAGAGATTATATTTTACTTGGAATTTTAGGAGTTTGCATAAGGAAAGTGGACATGAAGAAAGTCGATATTCTTCTTTTACACGTACTCAAGGTTGGGAAGTGATGGAAGAAGAAGCAACAGTCCAAGCTTATTTACAAGATATTGATAGAACAACAAAGGCAACTGCTAGGTCAAAACTTATTGATTTTGACTCAAATGTTGATTTCATTATAAGTGGAGAAATACAAGGAATTATCAGTCATGAGAATTGTGGTCATCCACATGAAGCAGATAGAATCCTTGGACGAGAAGGTGCTGAAGCTGGAGAATCTTATATCCAAGAACATATACTCGGAGAAAGTATGATTGCTTCAGAGGAATTGACCATAATTGATGATCCAACAATTCCTAACTCTGGTGGTTATTACAAATATGATGATGAAGGAGTTCCAGCAAGAAAAAGAGAGTTAATTAAAAATGGTTTACTAAATGAATTATTACATAATCGAGAAACAGCCAAGATTTATGGAATCGAAGAAAGCAATGCGGCTGCAAGGGTATCTGAATATAATCGAGAACCAATTATTAGAATGGCAAATACAGGATTTGCACCTGGGTCTTATAGTTCTGATGAAATATTTGAAGATGTAAAAAAAGGTATATACTTAGAATCATTTAGTGAATGGAATATTGATGATAGAAGATATCAATGTCTCTATAAGGGTATTGTCGCTAGATTGATCGAAAATGGAACCTTAACCGATACATACATTCGGAGACCAACTCTTGAGCTAACAACTACAGCACTTCTTAAATCAGTTGATGCTGTAACAAAAGATGGTTTTGTTGCTGAAGGAGCAACTTGTGGTAAAGGAAATCCTATGCAAGGTGCTCCAGTATGGACTTTTGGTAATTCATTTGCGAGACTTAGGAGTGTTCCAGTCCGATTTTAGGAGGATTTTGTATGAGTGAATTTGAAACAAAAAAAGAAGTTATTGACTTTGTATTAAAAAAATCGAAAGAATTTGATTTTAATGAATTTGCATGTGATTTGTTGGTTTCTGTGACGAAACAGCTTAGATTTTATGATAATAAAATTAGTATAAGTAAAATTTGGAATTCTGACAAGCTCCAACTATTTGCATCAACAGTTGATTATCGAATTTATGGTACAGATATTTTAGATGTAACCCCAATTAAAATTGAGGAAGCATTAAAAGAATTAAAAAGTAAATTAGATATATCTCCACCTAATCCATTTTATGAGGGATTAGCTCCATATACCCAAATTGATTATGGTAATCTTAATGCGTTTTTTGATGAAAAAGTTGAAGATCTGGGGGACTATGCAGGTGACAAAGTAATGGGTGCAATTAATTCTGCTTTAGAAGCAGGTGCAAACAAATCAGCAGGTTTGTTACAATTTGATTCAAATCAGTATTTTGTTGCTAATTCTCATGGACTAAATAATTCGTTCAAACAAAGCAATTACCAATTTACTATTCGATCCTTCGTTGATGGAGAATCAACCGGTCAAGGTGTAGCAGCAGGTCGAGATATAAGCTCGATTGAGAATAAATTAGTAAAAGCTGGAGATCAAGCAGGTAGATTGGCTAAATTAAGTCAAAATGCAACCATGGGTAAGGGAGGTCAATATGATTTGGTTTTATCTCCAACTGTTGCTGCAAATATTTTTGGAGGTATAATTGGGGCTGCAAATCCAATTTCAGAAATATTTGGTTTTTCTCCCTTCAAAGATAAAGTTGGTGAGCAATTAGCTCCTGATTGGATGACTGTTACAAATAATTCTAGACATCCCGAGGGTCCAATAAGTACTCCTTTTGATTTTGAAGGACATAAAACTGGTCAAACCAATATAATCGAGAATGGAATTTTCAAGAGAATCGTTCATTCATATTCTACAAGCAAGAAATTTGGAGGTGAACCAACAGGAAGTACCTTTTTATTTGATATTGGGGGTGCAAAAATGGTTGGACCTTCAACTTCCAATGTATTTATAGATGGGGGAAATAATTCGTTAGATGAGTTATTAGATAAGACCTCTGATCGACCAACTCTTTATATTACAAGCAATTGGTATACTCGCTTTGCAAACTATGTTGAAACTGAATTCTCATCTGTTCCTAGAGATGCGATATTAAGTGTAGAAAATGGTGAGCTTACTAAACCTGTTAAGAAAATACGTATTTCGGATAATATATTGGGGATGATGAAACGTATAGTTGGGGGTACTAAAGAAACTGAACTAATTTGGTGGTGGGAGGTAGAAATGCCTGTTTCAAGTCCTGCAATTCGTGTTGAAGATGTTCGCATTACAACTGCTGGAAAATAATAATTCTAATGCTGATAATTGCTTAGTAAATATATTATATTTAATTACAAAATGATTATCTGTTCTGTTATTTAATAAAATTACTTGCTATTTAGATTAAACTTAAAAAAAATATAATATTTACAATATTATGGAGACCGGATTAAATAATTCTCATATATTTATCACTGGAGCTAGTGGTGGAATAGGATTAATTACAGCTCAAAAATTTATTGAAGAAGGGGCCAAAGTATCATTACATTATAATTCAAATATAGAACCATTAAATGTTTTACTTGAATCTTATCCTGAGAGAACTTGTGCGGTTCAAGCAAATGTAAAAAATGAATTAGATGTTATTGCTGCAATTAATGAATCAACTTCATTATTAGGACCAATTAATTGTATAGTAATTAATCATGGTATATGGATAGTTAATGAAGCACCAGTGGTGGATATGTCTTTGAAACAATGGCAACATACCATAGACATTGATCTAACTGGTTCATTTCTATTTGCAAGAGAATATCTCAAGCAATTGAAGGATAAAGAATTATCAAATGTGAGTATTATATTTATTGGATCTACTGCCGGTATATTTGGAGAGGCAAGACACGCAGATTATGCTGCGAGTAAATCTGCATTGACATATGGGTTAATGAGGTCTTTGAAAAATGAAATAGTTTTAATTAATAAAAGGGGTAGAGTAAATACTGTTGCTCCGGGTTGGGTACTTACACCGATGGCTGAAAAAAGTCTAGAAGACACATCTATTGTTGAAAAAGTTTACAAGACCATGCCTTTAAGAAAAATAGCTACACCTGATGATGTTGCTAATTCAATTGTATTTTTGGCATCTGAAAAATTAGCAGGTCACTTGAGTGGAAATATTATAGAAGTTACTGGAGGGATGGAAGGTCGTGTATTATTTGATTGAACTAAATTAATAATTATAGTGAATCAAACACTGAAAATTAAAATTTCATGTTAATTTTCAAATATAATATATTTATTATAGTGATATATTGATTAAATATAATAAATACATAGTTTGAAATTTAAAATATCGTCATAAATATGGATAATTGTGATTTATAATTTGATTTATTGCTATGTCGCTATTCTATGAATAATTGAATTGTATTTAAGAAGCATTATACAATAATTTATATACATAAATTGTGCGGAAAACATATTCTGGGTCGTGTTAACAACCCGAGGTGAATATAAAAGATGAAGAAATTAAGTATGTCATTTATTATGTTAACCCTTTTTGTATCTGCTTTTGCAACCATGAATTTGGTAACTTCAGAACACAATACTGAATTTTCCGTAAATGGATGTGAAACACCTACAGAATGGCTTAACATTACTATGATGAATAGAAAATTTATGGTAGATGGAGCAGAATTAAAAACTGTTACCGTTGGTAAAAACGCATGTCTTGGTATGATGACTGAAAATCATGATAATGAAGAGCATGATTTCACTGTAAAAGATGGTGATGATGAAGTAATTCACATGGATACACCTGCAAA
>JAOUKW010000521.1 GCA_029882335.1 Candidatus Heimdallarchaeota archaeon
AAAACAGAAAGTAATTTAGAGAACATTTTTAACTCAATTGGAAATATAATTATGATAGTTGATAAATTTGGAAATTATGAAGGTTTTATTGCTAAAAATGACTCACCAAATAATGTAGAACATCATAACGATTTGTTTTTATCAAATCATATTCATCAGCATTTAATAAATATAGAAAGATATTTTGCAAAAGTTTTCGAAAAGCAGAAAATATTAGATATAGAATATCAGGTACAATTTGCAAATAATATAGAATGGTATGCAACACAATTATTACCCATTTTTGATGAGAGTAGAAAAGTAATTGGTATTACAATAATTGTCAAATCAATTACTAAGTATATTGAAGATCAACAGCAACTAAGTAATCTGAATACTAAACTATTACGTTCAAATGAGAATCTAAAAGAATTTGCAGACATAATTTCACATGATTTTAAATCACCTATCACACAAATAGTTAACTATGGTGAGATTTTATCCAAAAAGATAGATGATAAAATAAATCAAGAAGAAAATGAAATATTACAACAAATTATAACTGGTACGTTTCGATTAAATGAAAAAATCAATGTATTAATAAATTACTCAGAACTCAACGTTAATAACGAAAACAATAGTGAAATATCCCTTAATAACCTCATAAATCAACTAATTCATCTTGAATTAAAACCCCAGATTATGAAAACAAAAGCCATCATCAACATTTCTGAAAATTTACCTCATATAATAGGTGTTTACCCCCTAGTATCCCAATTATTCCAAAATATCATTAACAATGCTTTAAAATTTGTCTTACCAAATACAACACCAATTATTGATATTTATTCGAAACAATTGAATGATCGGATTATAATAAATATCAGAGATAATGGAATAGGAATATCACAAGAAAATATTGAAAAAATTTTTTACTTGTTTACCCGCATACACCATCCAAATAAATACCCTGGAAGAGGAATAGGTCTTGCGACATGTAAAAAAATCATTAAACTTCACAATTGGGACATTAAAATTCTATCAACAATTAATGAAGGTAGTGTTTTTAGTATTATTATACCACGAGGCTAAATAGGAACATCGAATACAATTATTTCTGATGAATTTAGTGATTTTAATTTCAAATTGTCAGTTTCAGTTATTTGTAATCCATCCCCAGCATTTAGTATATCATTACCAAATTCTAATTTACCTTTGACAACTTGTACATAAATCCCATTGTTGGGATTTCGTATAGTATGATTGACCTTTATATCCTCATCAAGGTTACCTAGTAATATTTCGGCATTTTGATGAATATATAGAGTATTATCACTTCTATTATCAAACCCAGATACAATTGGAAAAAGTTTATTGCGAATTTCATGGTACTGATAGTTATTCTGTTCATAATCAGGAATAATTTCGTTTTCTTTGGTATCAATCCAAACTTGGAAGAAATGTACTCTATCTGTACTTGAATGATTGTATTCAGAATGAAAAATGCCACTACCTGCAGACATACGTTGAATTTCACCTACTGGAATAATACCAGAGTTACCTGTAGAATCCTGATGACGTAATGCCCCCTCTTTTACTATCGTAATTATCTCCATGTTACGATGTGGATGATTTGGAAAACCAGTTTTAGGTGCAACTACATCTTCATTGATTACCCGTAACGCACCAAAACCCATTCGATATGGGTTAAAATAATGTGCAAAACTAAAACTATGTTTTGTATTTAACCAACCATGATCTGCTCCACCTCGATTTTGTGATCGGTGAATTGAGTATTGCATCATGTTATTTACACTCGTTTTACTTATTAATATATTGATAATTAATTAATTTCCTTCAAAATAGTGATTTACAATCTTTTTAAATGTGAAAAAATTTAAGGGTTTATTTACGATTTGTCTTAAATTATTTTTATCTTCTAAATTGACTTTTTTATCCCCAGTTAAAAGGAGAATTGGAATATTTGGATCAATCTTATGAATTGCATTTATTACTTCCTCACCAGTCATTTTTTCCATATGAAAATCAGTTATTATTAATCCAATCTCATTTTGCTTTTTTGAAAAAGTATCAATTCCCAAAGCACCATTACTTGCAGTTTCCACATTGTATTTATGTTTTTTCAAATATAAATTCAATATCATCAATTGTTCTTCATCATCATCTATCACAAGAATTTTTGATTTACTCATTGAGAATAATATCTTGTACAAAGGTTATAAATGTTTTAATTAGAGATTCTACCAATTCTAAGGATTTACTAAAAAAAAAATAACAATAATAAAATACTAAATATGGAATTGAGACATCAATTATAGTTTGAATAATTCTTGAATAGCTATCCTTGATAATTAAATTTATTTAATTTTTTTAGATTATTTTATGTAATAACTAATTACCTAACTCGGATCCCATTTTGAAATACTAATATTTTATCAGGAGAAATACCTACCTTTCCCTTTCCTCCAACATCTAATTTGTCAGGTAAACCTTCCTTATCATAATGCAGAATGGTTTTATCAGGTAATTCGATCTGAATTCTTGTCATTGGACCT
>JAOUKW010000522.1 GCA_029882335.1 Candidatus Heimdallarchaeota archaeon
GACTTATTGCAATGATTGTGATAGAACAGTATGTCCACCAAGAATGTTTTGTGAGGAATGTTTCAATCCTATGAATCACTATGTTAAATTACCTGATACCGGTGTAATTAACACTTTTTCACTTGCTTTCATTCGTACGGATGCTACAAGAAGAGAAAAAGCAGAAATTCCTGCAGTTATTGATATTGATGGTACTTCAATTTCACCATCTGGTTTTCTTCATTTAATTGATGAAGATGTACCTCACGATAAAGTCAAGATTGGTGCAAAAGTGAAAGCAGTTTGGAAAGATGAGAAGGATCGTATCGGTGATATTACTGATATTATGTACTTTGAAATATTGGAGGATAACTAATATGCAACCTACAAGAAGAAATATTCATAATGCACCTAGAACTTCTGTAAAAGGAGGTTTTCCTGTTCATTATCACTATACTGTTGGTATATCTGGAGAGAAATTCTTTTACGGATTGAAAGATCAGAAATTCATTAGTAATACCTGTGATGCTTGTAACTTCACATATTTCCCTCCAAAAATGTTCTGCGAAGATTGTTTTAATGAGTTAGGTGATCAATCATATAATGAATTAAAACAGGAAGGAACAATTGTTGGAGTCACTAAAGTATTTTTTGATTTCAGAGGTCATAAACTTGCAGAACCTTATTACATGGGTTTAATCAAGGTAGATGGATCTAATACTACCTTCTTCCATAAGATTGTGGATATAGAAAATCCAGAAATCGATCAAAAAGTCAAAGCCAAATGGAATGAAGATCGTGTTGGTTCTATATTTGATTTAGAAGGATATACAAGTAGTTAATTCTAGATCAATCCTTAGATAGATCTGTGCTAATAAAATTTAAAGAAGAAATCAAATTTTCTAATAATAATATAATAGTAAATAACATAATAGTAAATATAACAAAAAATTAAGATGTTTTAGCTTGAGTGTAATATTTTATGAAATAGCGACTAAATTTTGTAAAATATTAAAACAAAATAGATTTAATTCAATCAAACTAAAGAAAAATCTACCTCCCCGCATTAAGCTTAACTTCGTAACTTCAATCCAAGTAATATGAGATAAGTTGGTAATATAATTATTCCCACAAGTCCTGCAATTAGATCTACTAATAGGAGTATATTGAATAAAAAGCCGATAATGAGTAACATATATCCAATTCCACTAATCAAACCTAGTATTCTAATCATAGGAGTTATGTCTTCATCATCTTTTAATTTAAGATTGAAATAGAATAACCATAATCCAACAAAACCAAACCATGTGTAAGCATCCCCATCAATAATATATGCACCAAATGCTGATGCTAAATTTTGAGAGGATTCATCGAGAGAATTATAGACACTGGACATTTGTCGAGAGATAAATAACGCAGTTAGGTGAGATAATAAAGTTGTTAAAAAACCTATAAAACCCAAGGAACTTATATATCTACCTACAGCTTTGTTATCTTCGATTAGATAATCATAAAATGATATTACTAGAGCAAGACCACAAAATGATGAAATTATCCATCCAATCCAATTAATTTGGATAAATAATCTGCCATTCTTATTAGATAAATAATAATTCCAAAAATCGGGATTATTAGTTCCAGGAGTACCAGATAATAAGTATGCAAATGCAATTAGAATATATGTTATTCCAGCAAGAATAGACATCTTTGAAGAAAATTTTAATGAAGAGGTATCTAAACTAGATTTTAATGACATTAAGTAACCTATTATGGAGAAGTACTTAAGTTAAGAACATTCGCGCGTTTTAAGAGAGATCTAGTTTATTATTTTATTTAAAACTGTACAAAGTTCTTGGTAAGCCATTATTCCTTTAGTTTCTATGTAAATAATGTTTCTAGGTTTGTTTTCTACAAAAAATGTTTCTTTTTTGACAAATCCATCTTTTTCCAATCTGTCAATATGACTAGAATATTTTCCCCAAGGAATATCCAAAATATTTCTAAGATCAGACATTGGTATATGAGTATAAGTGTATAATATCTTTATAATTGCGATTTTTACAGGATTCAAGAGGTATTTGTAACCCATTAATTCTTTTGGAAATAAATGTGTTTCTTGAGATGGGTAATCTTTGTGGGTATGTAGAAATAAATCATCAAGAAGTAATTTTAATTTATTTAAGTGTGATGAGTTTTCTAATTGAATATTCCAAATATCAATTATCTCAATAATGATGTTTAATTTTATCTGAGCATTGAAATCAGAACCTTCATAAAGTAGACAGTGAATATAGTCACCTTGACTAATGTATCTCGTTTTAATTTGATTGAAATTATTGATGCTACCCTTTTGATTATTGTTTATAACACTAATAATATTATCTTTTAAATTATCCCAATTTTCTAATGATTCATGTTTTGGGAAAAATTTAATACTTTGGTTAATTTGCAGTGTGGTTGAATAAAAAATAACAGCAACTGGAGTATTGCGCAATTCAATATTAGATGGTAAAATTTCATAAATTTGGTTCGAAAAATTTGATATGTAGCCAGTTAACTCATTTATTAAT
>JAOUKW010000523.1 GCA_029882335.1 Candidatus Heimdallarchaeota archaeon
AACTTCAGTACCTAATATTTACGCCATCGGTGATGTAATTGGAAATCCTATGTTTACCAATTGGGCTTCATACCAATCTAAAATTGTCTTAGATAATTTATCTATATCTCGTGAAACTGAAGAAAGTTGGAAAACATTACCTCAAAAAGTTATCCCAAGAATAAGTTATACACAACCTGAATATGCTTCAATTGGACTTACTGAGGAAGAAGCAAGGGATGAATTTGGTGATGATATAGTTGTGTATAAATTCTATAATCGATGGTTGGGAAAATCTATTATCAAGGAAACAACTATTGGTTATTTGAAGGGAATTGGAATCAAAGGAAGTGATGAAATTATAGGTCTTCATATTTGGGGTGAAGGTGCTGGAAATCTTATTCAACTTGGTGTTTTAGCAATGGAAAATCATTTAGGTTGGTCAAATCTTTCTGATCTTGTTTATGGTCATCCTGTGTTGGTAGAATCTGTATATTCTTTAACCTCTGGAATGGTTGGTCGTACAGGATATCTGAAATAATTAATCCTCTGTCTACATTTTCTAATGTGAAATCGTAATTTTATTTTTAAATTGATATTTCAAACAATATAAGGTATTATACACAATTTCCATAAAACATTTTTATTAAGTTTCTTGTTTTATTGATATAAAGAGCATGGTGCACGCAAGTAAGAATGCAAATTTACATAATATGCTGGTTACAGTCCGTAGATAATAACTGTCAGTCAAAATTAAAATTATCATTGGAGTAAGAAACAGGATGTAACCAAATAACAACATCTGACTATATGTTCGATTAACTTGACTTGAACTCAGTATTAGTTTAAAGAATAATAAAAGGATTGAATAGAGTATAACTCCAAAATAGAAAAATGAATATATATTTGAGAATATGTTTTAAGTCTCATTTGGAGAATTCCTAGTCTTAAGATTGAAACGTATCCCAAGTAATAAAATTGAAAACCTGCCTTCCCACACCAAGGCGTCCCAACACATCTCTCTTAAATATTCAGACTACAGTCCAATTTACCACACCAACACTTCAATTTTCACACAGTTTTTTACAAAAATTATTTTGGGATAATTTGAAGAAATTGTGAAAATGGTTTTTCGTCAATTATTATATTAAATAGATAATTTCTGATCTTGGTATATGGTTGATTTAAAAGTAAATTTGCTGAAATCAAATCAATTTCAAATGAAGGTGTTGTATTAAATTGATACGTATGGATTACATTTGGTGGCAGATTATTTTGTTGATGAAGAAATCGGAAGGTATTTCTTAAAGATTGAGAATAGGGAATCCAAAAAGATTCTCTTACAGCTTCTGGAACCATTGAATTCATAAATAATCCAAGTGACTTACATTTCATTGGGTCTACAGACTCAAATGATAGAGGCATACCAATAAAAGCATATGAAATAATTGAATCTTTTCTTATTAATTTGTTTACAATTGTAGGATTATAATTAAAAATCTCGAATAAAAATCTAAAATATCGGGAAACCGTGATAAACTCACTGAAAAAATTATCCAATTCGGTAAATATTAAACTGGTAAATTCAGAAACATTATGCAACCAATTAACCATTATATTGACAGCTTCTGTGTGGAAAGCATCATTATCTACGAATGATAATCGGTTAAAAATTTCAAATACTTCGATAGAAGGGAAATAACCAAGAAGTTCAAAATCGATTTCTTCAATCATTTCTCCATTTTTAATTTGAGTGTGTAAATCTATGATGTTATTCATATCTTCGATTAAATCTTGAGATTTCCATTCTTCTGGAATTTGAATTTTAAATTCACCAAATTTTTTGTGCATTTCCAAATAAAACTTAATTGATAAAACAGACCTCCCCGACCAATCTACAAATAATTCCTCACCCATATCAAAATATTGTATTAATATATCCGCCCAAATAGAATTTGGCCAATTTTGTAATCGTGTATAAGCAAATATACTCAAATCGTATCTTTTTGACGCTTCAATTATTTCTTGTGATGCAACGTGTATAGGTGCAATACTATATTTTAATCCTACATAACTTATTTCAGGAATTATATTATTAATTACTTGCCAAATATCTTTGTTTTTTATTATCGATAAAGATTCAACTAAAATTGTAACATCATCATGTGTAGATTTTAATATTACATCACCCAATATCTTAAAGATTCCAATGTAAAAAATATTTATATTATTAGAAAAAGTAGAATCCTGTAATTTCAGTAATAATAACCATACATCGTAATCATCAGATTTATTTCTTAAGTGGGAAGCAATTTTTCTTAAGGTTTGCATTTGATTTTCTTCATATTCAGTAGTGAATTTTGCTTTGAAAATTTCCTTAAGCAATACACGATCAAAACTATGGTCAAATGTCAACCATATTTCAAATAATTCAAAAGAAGAATTATTTAAAAGTTTTCCAGCCCATAAAATATTGGAATAAACTGAATCATTGGTATTTATCTGATTAGTTAGATATTTCATTGCATTCGGTTGCAAATGTGACACAGAAGTCATTTCCTGTAACATC
>JAOUKW010000128.1 GCA_029882335.1 Candidatus Heimdallarchaeota archaeon
AACCAATTATCAGAATGGGGGATGAATCAGATGCACACAAAATTAAGAATTTTGCTTCTAGACTTTCAATGGATGGAGAAATTTCCAAAAATAAATGGTTAAATAAAATTAATCAAAATAATATTTATCCATTAATCGCTATTGTAGATAATGATATAGTCGGTAAAGTTCAGGCCAGAATAATAGAGAACATAGGTTGGATAGAATCTGCTAAAGTTGATCCTAAATTTAGAAATCAGGGCATTGCAAATTCATTAGTCATGAAAGCTATATCTTGGCTTGAATCCCAAAAAGTTGGACAAATAAGAACGATGATAGATTCAGATAACTTAACTGCAAGGTTGATAATAGAAAAATTAAATTTTAAGACAATTCATGTGACAATAAACCCACTTGCTGAAATTAATGAAGCAGACTCATCAAATCCAGAAAGTAATGATTTAGTTTCAATTTTAGATGAAGAAAGTTATAATGATTATTATAAGTTAGTAAGAAAATACAATAATGGAAATCTTATGTTTGATGGTAAAATCATTCCATTTTCAAAGGTTATATTCTCCATTTTAGTAAGTGAAAATAGAATATTTACAGATAACAATTATTCCTCAATTTTAATTACATCACTTCATGAACTTCCTGATGAATATTATGGATGTATAATCTCGGAAGATTATACCGGTTATAAAAAACTTGGATTAGCACTAAAATCATTAGCAGCTAGAGAAATGGCTTCTCATGCTATATGTTACTCACCTGCAAACAAAGTTGCGGTTAAAGGGTTAGTTTCTGCAGATTATTATTGGAATCACCCACATACAACCTTAGTTTATCAGAAATTAAATGGTGAATATCTTTAATACTTACGTAGGTGGTCTTGGGACTGAGGAACTATTATCGGTATTGTCATTAGAAGAAAGGGTATTCTGTGGAATTGGTAATGAGCTCAATGTTCTAACGGTATCTTCAAGTGCAAGACTATTTTTTATATTCATAATTATTTTTTCAACAATAGGTTTTATTGCTTCCTTTTTACTTGATACCAATACAGCTAATACTTCAGTATCAGTTATTTTTGTAAAATAAATTTCAAATTCAGGATAACTCAGATGTTCCATACCATGATATCCTTTCATTTGTAGGCTTTTTATAAGATATTGAGGATTGAATGATTGCAACATTTCTGCAATTGTTTTAATACTCTCAAAGTCGTATAATGATTTTGAATAAATCAATGGCTGAGTTTCAACAGTAGATACTACAAATACTCCAGAAATTTCAGAAATATGATCAATTGTTTTTTTTATTTCATTATTGATTCTGTCAAATATAGCATAAGGTAATTTAGACAAAGAAGGCATAATATCAAATATAAAATCAATTGTTATGTCATCCTGATAGTTTTTTTTGAATACCATTTGGAAATCCCTTTTATAACTTAAATAATTCTAGAATCATATTTAAATTCATTTATAGATTTTTACTAATATCTTATGATGATTATTTAATATTGACTAATATTTCATTATATTAATCCCAATATTTCATTCAATGATAATATTCGAAGTTGGATTGATATGCTTTATATTAAAATAATAAAAATAAGTTTTACAAAGTAAATAGTTTAAACTTTTAATTTTTTACTTCTTATTTGTGATTACTTATCGAAGTTGGAAAATATTTTTGATTTATCTTAATTATTTAGATTAGAGAATTCAAGCTACAATATTAATCTAAACTTATTTTTGAAATTTATTATTAAAAAATATTACTTGTTAGAAATTTTACTGTTTAATAGCCCAGTTACTTTTTCTCCCTAGGAGAAACGTTAGTCTGCAAATAAGTTTCAATGATTTCTTTGTGAGTGATCTACTAATGGAAAAAACACTGAAAACCCGACTTCATTGAAGTCTAACCGATTAAGGAGCGGTAAGAAACCACAGAATAAAGTCTCTGAGAATCCTACATTACAAGTGTGGGAGTCTGGCGACTGCAGGCAGGGAAAGGGCTAAACGTGTGTCTATCTACAATTAATTGTATGTACAAATTAGATCATGAAAGTTAGCTAAAGGGAAATTTTGTATTTTTGCCAATTTAGAGATCATCTTTACTCTCTTTGCACAGATTAAATGTGTTGATACAGAGTTATATAATGTAAACTTAGACCCCACACCTCCTAATATCTCCTAAGTTGGAACTAATTTCCAAGATGGTTTGACTGTACCAATTCTCCAGACTCTACCAATCAGATCCCAAATAGTTTTATCACTTCCACTAATTAATAAATTTAACTCACCATTATTATATTTTAGAGCTACATCTTATAAGTCATTTAAATCATAATTTCTAAATGAACTTTTCCAATACTCTAACTCATATTCTGCACCAAATAAAATAACCTTATCCGACAAATTCATATTACGTGTTTATTATTTGGAATCACATTTATAAATTAATTTATTGGCTATTTTTTAAAAATTGAGGTAATAAATATGATCCTATTAAATTGATTGTAATTTCCCTATCAGGTCTAGCACATCATCGAAACAAACTACAATAATACCTTGATTTGCTTGGTAATATTCAAATATTGATTTAATATTTATTAATTTGTGAATATTTATATTCTCCTATTACTGGTTATATTTGCGTTATTCTTCATTACAATTATTACATCACTGTATGTCAGAAAATATGCTAATGCAGATGTTTTAGTTGGAATTTATATAGCTTTCATTACAATAAGTCAATTTTTAGCGACAAGAATTACATTGTTTAATTTTGGTGGGAATATTTCATTTGCAGCACCTGCTGCAGTCATTATTTTTCCCTTCACCTTTCAATTGACGGATCAAGTAAATGAAAAGTTTGGAAGAAAAGAAACTCATAAAATGATTTTCATAACTTTTATTACCCAAATTTTTGTTGTTTTTTTCGCTTGGTTATCAACAACAATGCTTCAACTAAATAATGATATATTTTCAGCTGACTCTTATAATTCTATTTTTTCATCCTCAATTAGGATTACTCTTGCATCTTGGATCGCATTTTTATTCTCAGAAAATTTTGATGCTATATTATATCAATATATCAAGAAAATTACAAATGATAAGGCACTTTGGGTCAGAAATGTAGTATCTGATATCATAAGTTTATTAATAGATTCAATTATCTTTGTACCTTTAGCCTTCGCTGGTATTTACCCTTGGATGGGTGAATTTTCAATACTAACCATCATAATTGGACAAGTAATAACTAAATGGATATTCGGATTATTAGACACACCTGCAATATATCTCTCTCGTTGGTTAATGTATGGTGAGTTAGATGAAAAAATTCCTATATTGAAGAAGTTTTCTCCGATAAAAAATTGAAGCAAAATTAATAGTTATTTTTTTTCCAACTAAAAAAAAGTTTTAATAGTGTAGAACCAATATTTATATTTACTTAATTTATTGGTCAATACAATGGCAGAACAACAAAATAAAGGTTTTAATCTTCATCAAAATATTTTCAATCTTTCAGAATCTCCTGAGGTAATTGTAGATGGATCTGGAAATTTAATAGAATATAATCATGCATTTAATAAATTAATGAAATTAGATGATAACTTTAATCATCGAAAAATTAAATCAATAAATTTTTTTAAGAAAATAATTAATTATAAACCTCAAATTAAGTCTAAATTTAATGAAATTGTTTTTCACAAACATTTAGAAGTAAATTTATTAGATAATAGTAAAATCATTGCAGATGTAAAAATTAGCCAATTATTTGATAGTCAAGAAAATATTGTATATCACTGCAGAATTTCTGATATTACAAATGAATTATATAAATACGAACAGGTACAACAATCTAATGAAATCCTCGAAAGAATTTTTCAAAATACTCATTTCATGATTGCATATCTTGATATTCATTTTAATTTTGTACGGGTAAATAAAGCTTATGCAGAAGTAGAAAATAAGGAACCATCATTCTTTATGAATAAAAATCACTTTGATTTATATCCAAATGTTGATGCTGAAAGAATTTTTCAAGATGTTGTTGATACAAAAATTCCTTTTAATATTGAGGGAATGCCATTTACTTATAATAACAATCCAGAAAGGGGAATTACATATTGGAATTGGTCATTAAATCCAGTGTTAAATACCGAAGGTGAAGTTATTGGATTATTGCTTGCTCTTGTAGATGTATCAGACTTGAAGAAATCTGAATTTCGACTTACTCATCGACTTAAATTTGAGAAATTGATATCAAAAATCAATGATAAGTTTGTAAAAAGTAAAAATTTTGATGATACAATTTTTCATACACTTGAAGATATTCAATCAATTAGCAAATCAGATGACTTAATATTATTCAAATTAACACCTGATCTGAAAAAGATTCGACTCAAATCAGCATGGCCAAATCCAAATTATATATCTCCTGAAAAAGAAATAAACATAAATCAAATAAATTCGTTATTTAGTTTATTAAAAGCCAAGAAGTTGATTATATTTGATGACCAAAATCCCCTTAATCCAGAAAATCATCTTATGTTAAAATATCTCACCGAAAAATATATCGAAAAGGGTATTTTAATCTCAGTTTCAATTGACGATAATTGTATTGGATTATTAGTTATAAATAATTATGATTTTGGAGAAAATGTTATACTTGAAGATTTATTATTATTGAAATTACTAGGATCAACATTGGCAAATATATTTGCAAAACAAGATTATGAGGATAAATACAGGAAACAACAAAATCTAGATTCACTCGGTTTATTAGCTGGTGGTTTAGCACATGATTTTAATAATATTTTAACCATAATTTTGGGTAATATCTCCTTAATATCTAGATCATTAGAGAATACAAACACATCATTGGATAAATTTATTAATTCTACAAGATTAGCAGTATCAAGAGCAAAAGACATTACAAAACAACTTCTAACATTCTCGAAAGGAGGAGCTCCAATCAAAAAAATCACATCAATTGAAGAGCTTGTTGTAGATACCACTAATTTTCATTTACATGGATCAAAAGTAAAGGCAGAATTCAATATTCAAAAAGGTCTATGGTTGACTGAAATTGATAAAAATCAGATGAGCCAAGTGATATCCAACCTTGTAGTAAACGCAACACAAGCCATGCCAAATGGAGGAAAAATTTCAATATCAATTGAAAATGCTTTAACAAATTATCAACATGGTGAAATGATATCTAAAAATAATAAATTTAATAAAATAACAATTTCTGATACTGGTACTGGAATCTCAGAAGAATATATGGATAAGATATTTGATCCCTATTTTACAACAAAACCAATGGGTAATGGATTAGGTTTAGCCATGGTGTTTTCAATAGTCAACAAACATGATGGATTTATTAGTGTAGATTCAATTGAGGGAGTGGGTACAAAATTTGAATTATACATTCCTGCGGTTGAGATTGATATTAAAGATACAGTTGTTGAAAAAGTCAGTAATATCAAAGAAAAAACCAAAGGAAATATATTATTCATGGATGATGAAGACCCAATAAGATTTATCATAGAAAGCATGTTAATCACCCTTGGTTTTACTGCAGTTACGGTACCGGATGGAGAAGCACTAATCAAAGAATATCTGAAATCAATTAAACTAAATCAAAAATTTGACCTAGTGATTATGGATTTAATTATTCCAGGTGCTATGGGGGGTAAAGAAACAATGGAAAGATTATTAGAAATTGATCCTGATGTTGTTGCATTGGTCTCAAGTGGATATTCAAATGATCCGTTAATTAGTAATTATCGAGATTATGGATTCAAAGGAGTCATTAACAAACCATTTGATTTAGACGATTTACAGGCAATTATTACTAAAATATTCAAATATAATTTATAGAATGTTAATATATCAAAGATTTTCAACTTATTAATTAATAATATCCACCTTGTCTAGGTTGATAACATTTTCATATAACTGCGGTTAAATGCAAATCTTTCTGCTTTGAATTAACGCATTTCAAATTTATAGGTTTATAACTCATTTATAATCGCGTTTTCAAATTTAAATTTACTTATTTCTATTTACTTCAAAATCTATTCTTCATATTTTAATATGAATTTTCAGGAAAATTATTACATTGAGATAAATATAAATTACTCATACATTTAGTAAAAAATAATTCATACAATTTTGGAATTTTTTATAAATAATTTGACAATATATAGAATAGATGGTTGAACAATTCAATCTAATAAATTCGGAAAAAGTACCTAAATGTTTGTTCCATGGTAGGATAAATGAGTTGAAGTCAACCTCAATTGTCGAAATACTTGGAGAAAAAATAAAAATTTCCATAAATCAAATTTTTCAGGATAATTATCTCCCAAAACAAATGATATTCATAATTTCCCATGATTATGAAGGGGAGGTAATAATCAAAAAGGGTATTTACGATATAATTTACTTCAAGTTTGGAGTTAATCTATTAACATTAACCAAAGAAAGAAAAATAAATCCCATCTTTACTGAATTTCAAAAAATAGTTGATATATTTGTAAATAAAAGATATTTGGATGTTATTATTTTTATTAATGAATTACTGGAAAATGATGATATCAATTTATCCAATATGGATATTTTCAGATTATTCTGTTTACAATCCCATTCTTTTTTAAAAGCAGGATTAACAAATAAAGCTAAATATAGTCTTACACAGGCTAGAAGCCAATTAATAAATATTGATGGATCATTTTTAAAATTGGATGGAAAAGATAATTTTTCATTTAATAATCCTTATTCTAACTATATATTTTTTGACTATGGATATTTATCAGGAGATCTTGCTTATCTTTTATTTTTAGAGATTATTTATGGAATTCAGACAAATGTGCGTTCGAGTGAACTCATTGAAAAAATCAATGAAGGTATGGCTTATACAGAAGAAAAAAATTATACCTTTTTCCAAGAGTTTAGTTTTCTCAAACTTTTAGTTCAAAATAATGGAATATCTAAATCTGAATTAGAGGAATTTCAAAAATTTTTTAGTGAAAATACTAACATATTTTTCAAACTATTAATTCAGGGTTCTTTGAAGAAAGAAGAAATATTTCTAAATAATGGTTTAAATTCTGATATAAAAGAGGATCTAAAAAGTATGATAAATGAATTTAATACTTCAGGTATCATTTCAAAACGATTATACTCAGAAAAAACAACTAAAAGAATTATATCATTTAATGTAATTACTAATTTTGTTGAATCAATAATAAATGACACAATGGGAAGAACAATTGAAGATCAAGTGTATAGTGTGTTAATAAGTCAAAATTTGAAGGAATTAAATGAGTATGACTTAAGCATTGTGAAAAAAATACTGTTTCTGGGAAATATCGCGAGAGATCATTATTATATGGGTGAATTAGACACCAGTCTTACAATATTTCGCAATCTTGAGAGATTTATAAAGCAAGAATCCTTCCATATACAGGAGAATTTAATGAGAGAAAAATTAATTTTTGATTGTGAATTTATTTATGCAAATGAAGAAATTGAGAGATATTCAAGAAGGATAATCGATTTGGGATTGGTATATTTATTCATTGGAAAGATTTACTTTAATCAAAATTATTTAGATGAATCCCTTTATTACCTAAATTTAAGCCAAATTGAAAATCTCAATAATAAGAAAAGAGATTATGCTACTGCTTATTTTTTCAAGGGTGATATCGAATTTAATAAGGGAAATTATAATTATGCAAAAGACTTTTTCCTAATATCATTAAATTATCTTAAAACATTCGGAACTATTAATGATATTATATCGAATAATATAGCCTTGGCTAATGTACTACTCAGAAATAAAGAATTTTATCAAGCAGAGTTATATTATCAATTAGCACTGAAGGAGGCAAAGGTTTTAAATTTAAAAGAATTTATTTTACTTTCTCAAGTTAAATTAGCTGAGATTATGATGAATCAAGAAAACTATCATAAATCAATTCAATTTTTAAATAGAAGCATAGAGTATTCATCAGGTTTGAATAATAATTTATTTTCTGCAATTATATTATTCAAATTGTATTTTATATATCATAAAATCGGATTGCCTCAAGATATTTATAAATTCAACCATATGCTCAAACAATTAAATCAAACAAAAAATAACACAATCAATGCCATTTATTTAATATGTTTTATTCATAACGAAATTACACAAGAAAGAAAAACCTCAATTGAAATGATAACGAAGTTATCTAATCTATTGATTAAAAGAGATGTACCTGATGAAATTAAGTATTTTGGATACATTGTATGTATCATAAGTTTTGATAATATTTCGGATATACTTGATTTGCAAAGAAATTTCAAAGATACATTAGTTGGAATTGAAAATAAATGGATAAAATTGGATTTAATGAAACTAAATGAAATTATAAAAAATAATATGGAAAAGGATGTGATAAAAGATTTATTACATAATAAACTATCACACAATATATTAATTATTAATGAATTATGATAGACAAGGATATGGATTTCCATTGCTAGATATACATATTCCAGAGGTAGTCTGTGATAGCAATAATAATGATAGAGTAAATCCTATCATCAATAGTCGATTCGCATTTTGATATAGTAAATTCGATATGAATTTTGTCATGTAAACATATAATCCATTAAATATTTAAACTCATAAAAACAATAATAAATCCTGATGAAATAGGTTTTAAACAATTAATTTCGTTGGTATGACAAAAACATCAAGGTTATTTATATTGTAAAATTTTTATGGAGTAATTATTTGTAATTTCAATATTCTTTACCCACTTGCCTTTTTATAATAAAACCACCATTTCAATTGTAACTTAAGGTTGAAAATAATGATCCTTCAGGATAATAATGTTGAAAGTAAGGAAATAAAAAACATTTATGAGCATAATTACATTAACCAAATTTGGAAAGGTAAAATTAATCTAAATGATGGTGAATTTCATAATCATTCTTTATTTATTTGTTATTTATGTTTAGAGCACCTTATCCTGTGTGATGATAACTGTGAGACAAATCAAGTTCAAACTTGTAAAAATTATGTTCAAAAAGCAATCATTGAATCAATTCAAATATTTTATAGTACTTCATTTCCTCGATCTTGTAAATGCACTCAAAATAGGATATCTTGCGAAACTGAAGATATCTGGTTACAAAAACAATTAGGGATTGTGTTTTTTAATTATTCTAAAAATGATATTCAACCAAGAAAACTACATCCTGCTGTTTTTCCAATTGATTTACCAAAATACTTCATTAGTTTACTTACACATGAAAATGATGTGATTCTTGATCCTTTTGGTGGAACTGGTACCACTGCTTTAGCAGCCTTACTACTAAATAGAATACCAATTTCAATTGATTTATCACAAAATTATTCTGATTTTGCACTTGAAAGAATAAAAAAACATAAATTCACAAATAAATTTCTCATATTAAATGGAAATACTCACGATATCTCCAAATTATTGCATAATGAGTCTATCAATCTAATTTTGACCAGTCCACCATATGCAAACTTACTTAATAAAGAAATTACTCACAGATCAAGAATAAACAGAAATAGAGATATCACACCAAGACAATATTCACAAGATGAAGCCGATCTTGGTATTTTGGATTTGGATACATATTTATCTAATGTACATGCATTATTTACTACACTATATGAGAAATTAAAGAATAATGGTCATGTAATTATTAATGTATGTAATGATATTTATGATAAATCAACTGGAAAAACTTATCAATTTCCTTCAAAGATAATTACAATTATGGAAGAAATCGGATTTATCTATAAAAATAAAATTATTTGGGATAGGACAAAATTTTACTCCAATGCCCATATATTTGGGTATCCTTCAAATTTCATGATTTTTTCCGGTTCTTATGAATATATCTTGCATTTCACAAAATAAATTAAATTTTACAAAATTAAGGTCTAGTACTAGATAAATTCAATGAATATCCCCAAAATTTAAATCTAATGCAAATTTAAAGCATATATGTCAAAATCTGCTGTACAAAAAATTTATAATGATTTACTTGGAAATGTTGGAAAGGGACCGATAATTTCAGGAGAAGAATACCAGTTATTAATGAATAATCTACATTTATTATCATCGAGTGAGATTATTCACTTCCAAGCAAAAGTTGTTGAA
>JAOUKW010000524.1 GCA_029882335.1 Candidatus Heimdallarchaeota archaeon
TCGCGAGTTAATATTTCGATCAGAATCAAAATTGAATATGCAGCAAGAAATTAAAAAAATATTAGCAGTGCACGATTCAGATTAGGTTATTGGTACTCTTTCTGAAATTTCAAAATTTTTCGTTTTTAGGAGATGTCTAACCTGTTTGATGATATCTAATTGTAACGGCATTGATTGTTGATATAAAGTTAAACTACAAGTTTCCTCCTTAAAAATCTCCTCTGCAATTATTCCTGTTAGTTCACTTTGATATGGTATAGAAATTTTTTCATTCAAAATTTTCCAATTTTCATTATAATTGAAAATACTAAGTTGTTTCTCACTTTCATTTATTATAAACTTTTGATATTTATTTTGAATTGTAACAACAATTGGAGCTGATCCATCATTATAACTTCGAAGAGTAAAACATTGATTGTTAATTGTATTTGCGTTTACATACCCAGATAATTCAATAAATCCCATTCTTTTACTATTCTCTATATGTAATAAATTAGGATCTAACCTCAATGATAATTCAAGATTTTCAGTAAGATATGTGAATAAATCCAAAAAATGAATCAAATTGCTCCCTATTCCAATATTGCTGCCAGAAATAAATATATCAATAAGAGGATCCATTAATTCTATTTTTATTTTTTTATAAACAGACCATATCCTTCTGGGGCAATTAAACCAAGTTGGAATATTTAGTTTTTGTAAAAGAATATTTATATCCTCAAACTCACTCTCTGATTGAAATCCAATTTTTTCAAGAATTAGAAAAGAAATTTTTGAATGTTTGAGTAGGAGTTTTAGTACATCTGCTCTGATATCTGAAGAAGTCGCAATTATTGCTAAATCCAATATTTTTGGAAGTTCTGAGATCTCATAATACTTAATTAATTCATGTATATTATTTTTCTCGATTTCATTATATCGTTTTATCGCAACATCCAAAGATGCTTCTATCGGATCTACTAAAAATATTTTCGAAGGAATTGATAAGTGTGTTAATCCTTGTAGATGTCTACTTCCAATTTGTCCAACTCCAATTATCGCTATAGTTTTTACCATTATCCAAAATCCAACCAACATTAGTTGTATTAATATGTTGATTTTAAATTCCCCCTTTATTCTTCTTGCTGATAAATTTTATAGTAAATATTTTTAAAATTATTAATTTGTTCTTTGATTGTTAACAAATTAGGATTGGAATTATTAATAAATTCTTTTGTTTGCTTGAAATAGCCTGGTTTGTAATTAATATCATCAACATTATCAATTGGGTATTCATCTAAGGTCAAAGAATCTATTTTTTGAATTTTTAGAGTTTCTAATGGTCTTAAAATTATTCTCTCAGTTTTTGTGAGGATTTCTAAACTCCACCTACCTGGGGAAATCCAATTAGCAAAATAAGTAAATGGAATTTCATCCCCAGTTTCTCCTGATCCCGTAAAAATTGATCCTGTAGGATGCCAATCTAATTTTCCTTTTACTGTTGAATGTAATACTTTTGGACTACCACAAATATAAAATGCTAAATCAATAAGATGTGATGAATTTGAAATAATCCAATTGTTCAACACTTCTTTTGGATACATCGACGTATTTATTTTATGACTCCACTCTGTGAATTCAAAGTGAAAAGATGTTATGTTGTTACGGTTTTTAACAATTTCAATCGTTTTGAGTACTGAAGAAAAATACCTTCTATTATAGGCAATATAGACTTTTGAATTTTTCTCTTCTGCCAAGTTGTCAATTTCGCATAACTCCTTAATTGATAACCCGCCTGGTTTTTCAATAAGAATATTTTGAATTCCAATTTCAAGGAGTTGAATAGTAATTTCAGATAGAAAATTAATTTGTGTGGACACAATTGCATGTGTTGCTAATGTTGGAGTATTTTCTATATACTTAATTAAACCTCCAGAAATCACTTCTGCATTGATAGATTTTTTTGCATAATTTGCAGATTTAACACTTCTTGTTATTAGGGTGTACTCAATTTTTAGATCTTCAAGTATTTTAGCGTACTCAATTCCAATGTTTCCCGCTCCAATAATCCAAACATTAATATTCATATTTTTGTGTAATTCTTTTTTTGTCATAAATGCTCGGGAAATACCTCTTAATATGTCATTCTTTTATTGAAGAAATCATCTGAAAATTTAATGGTTTTGATTTTTTCAATAATTAACTGCTCTGGATCTTTTTTATAGAATGGACTTTCTGAATTGATCAAATTTTGTTTATAATTAAAATCGTGTAGTATTTTGTTAATTAAATCCTTTAGTTCATTCTCATCCCAATTGACTGAAATAACATTACCGCCTGAATCTCTTCCAGCTTGTCTACTACCAATATTAATTACAGGAATTCTTAATGCGTGGGCTTCAATCATTCCACTACTTGAATTTCCAATTAAAAATTCTGAATTTTTTAAAATATGAAAAAATGTTAGTTGGTTTACAGATTTATATCTCTGAATCTTTATATTGTTAATTTTCCAATTGTCATATATGTTTTGAATAGTCCTCCCTCCTGGGTCTGAATTCGG
>JAOUKW010000525.1 GCA_029882335.1 Candidatus Heimdallarchaeota archaeon
ATAAGGACGGTAGAATCAGTAAAACCTTGAATTTTTTCGAGTTGTTCTAATGCATAATATACCATATAATTATTCCTTATTCTTGAATTTGATAATACATCTGCACTGTACCCATATTTTTTTCCCTCCGCAATTAGAAATTGAGGATAAACAGGGATACAATGACCGCCAACACCCATTCCAGGAGTATGAATATGAGAAAAAGGTTCTGTATTGGCTGCGTTGATTACTTCTAATATATCAACACTATAATAATCTGCCAAAATTGCTAATTCATTTGCAATGGCTATATTTGCATCACGATACGCTCCTTTAAATGTTTTGACTGCCTCTGCTGTTGTAGAATTCGACAGAATTATAGTACCTTTTTTACAAACACTTGTATATAATTTACTGGCAATATTTGCAGCATTTGGTGTATCACCACCAATTAACTTTGGATAATTATCCTCAATATCTTGAATTGCTCTACCAGAGAATGTTCTTTCAGGAGAAAATACCAATCCAAAATCTTTTCCAGATACTTTATCATTTTGTTCTAAAATCGGTTTAAGTTTATTTTTTGTGGTTAATGGTGGTAATGTAGATTCTTGAATATATATACATCCTGAAGGTGTAAAATTGTTTATTTTTGAATATGTTTTTTGAAGAATCTCAATATTGGCTTCACCGGTATCGGTAGTAAGTACGGGTATTATGAAAATAATAAAATCTGCATTTGAAACTGCATCTGAAACGTTTGTAGTTGCTGAAAATATTTTACCGGTGATTGCTTGCTTTAATCTTTGAACAACAAATGGTTCTTCTGTAAGTAGTGTTTGTCCTTGATTTAGTTGTTCAACTAGGGTTTCTGAAATATCAAGTCCTTTTACAGTATAACCTGCATGAGTAAATACCATGGCTATGGGTAATCCCATTTTGCCAAGGCCAACTACTGTGATGTTAATATCTTTAGAAGAAAATTTATCATTTTGTTCTTCTTCGTTTAGATGTAATATTCCCACATGTAATCTAATGAAGAGATGAAATTAAATATATTGATCTTTATCAAATTTTTCTCGGTATTCGAGTCACGAAATTTCATTTCACATATCTTGATTTCTAAAACTATTGATTATAATACCAAAAATTGTAAATACAAACGAAATTCCCACATTTAACATGATGATATCAAGATTAAAGGGATTCGGATGAAATTGATGTCCAAAAAATACAGTTTGATTTGAGATGGTTAAGAAATAGATTATTATACTTCCAAATAACTGGCCGATAACTGAAATCGTTGCTGAATTAATCAGAAATAATCTAGTAAAAGAAAAGTACGTCTGAAATCGAGATGCACCAATACTCTTCATAATAGTTAATTCGTTTTTACTTTCAATAGAGATAAAACCCATGATCTCGATAAAATTCAGTAACATGACTATTATCACAATTAAGATCTGTGTGATTAATACAATTTTTACAACTGATAAAGCACCGGATAAAAACCCATTTAGATAATCTTCACCAACAGTATAACCTAAACTATTTGCAGTCAAAAATTTTGAAACATCCACTTCTACAGGTGTTAAAACAGTTTCATCATCAGTAATGAATATATTAATTACCATTACTTGATTCAGTAAATATACCACATGGATGATCTCACCCCAAGTACCATTAAGTATAAGCAAATAATTACCAATAGGTGAAACTAAAGAAACTGAAAGTGTTTCTGATGTAAATAAACTTAGTTCAATTATCATACCTAATACTGAGTGCGAAAAATATAGTTTAGATTCGTCTGGTATTTGAAATAGTACTATTTCAAGAGATGTGTTAATCAATTTAAAGGGTAATGAAAGCTGTTGATTTTGATTAATAAGGCTGGTTAAATTTCCAGAGTAGAATGATTGTGAATATAAGAACAAGTATGCCCCTAGCTTCAAATTTATGATTTCTTGATTTTCTACTAATATTAACATAGTTTGCTCAGTTATTAAATCAATAATTGTTAACTCTACCGATCCACTTGTAGAATTGCTATTATAATTAATAAAATCTAATTGGATTTGAAATGTTCCAATTGTAAAATTTAACTCTAGTTGTATTAACTGATTAATTGTTTGGTATAGTGATTCATTTACATATATGTAAATTCTAACAGCTGTATTAATAATCCCAGAAATGAGAAAAGTCGAGTTTAAGTTTGTGATTACAAAGGTTGAATTTCGATTTAATTCGTAATGATAGATTGAGAAAATAATTTTTTGATCAATTACATCTAATAATAAATCAAGATTAACAGTAATATTTCTTAATTGACTACCGAGATTAATTTGCTGAATTATATTATGGGTTGTATTAAATAATGTAATGGCTGTAACAATAAAATTAACTTGCTGAGGATCATTGTCACTCAATATTATTGGTGAATGATATTCTGCTTGAAAGGATGAGCCATTTGCAAAATTTAAAGTATAATTCGCATAGGCAACATTTGATAATCGGATTTCATAAGTCGATTGTTGAATGTTCTTATAATAATCAATAGTAA
>JAOUKW010000526.1 GCA_029882335.1 Candidatus Heimdallarchaeota archaeon
GTAACTGGAGTAAGCGTTTGTACTCAATATCCATAGGTTTAGCTCTGATAATGGAGGTACCTATGACGTTAAAGGTACTAATTCTACATGAATTTGATATTTTATTTTCTATAATATGGTTGTTTCTGGTACTTATTTCTTATTTTGGATTGACTTTGATGATATATGTGATGTTGATGTCATATCTTTTGGTATATCGAAATACTCGTATATATGATATTATTTTGAGCACTATCATAGATAGGGTAAAGGGATACACTGATGAGCATGAGAGTATTTTAACTAAGAAGAATTATGAAGTTGTTGGTGTTTTATCCGATACTCCTGGTTTATCAATACGTTCTTTAGGTGATATTCCTGTTGGTGGTCTTAGTGCTGCAATATTTGTAGTTAATGCAGCTATCTTCCTGTTATTTTCTCCATTCTTGATAGAAGGTCCTGTAGCAGACTTTTTCCTAAAGTTAATTCAAAATTTCCAAAGAATGGCTGATAGCGATCCAACTGGCTTGAGTTTGGTTATTGTACTTGGTATATTTCTATCTTCATTAGCTGCATTCGGTGCTGTGTTAATGCCATTGATTCGGATTACTCGAGTAATGAGTGCGTTTAAAGTAAAGGCACTTATTGAATTAGACCCATTTCTATTTGAGGAAATTACAAGTGTTGCTCTTAAGAGAGATACAATCATTACTAATGAGACTCAAGTACTCTTTATGTTAAGAAGCTATATTCATACCATGAAGGTATCTCCAGTACATCCCATACGAGTTGTACAACTGGTTTTACTAGCCATTCTATATGCATACCGTGCAGTGCCGGTGATTATAGGTTTAATTAGTGGGTGATATTATGTTTAAACGAATATTTGATAGACACAAATTAGAAATTACCATCATTTCATGTGGAGATGCTGGTCAAGATATTGGTGCTGAAATTATTGATACATTGAAAGAACGAGGTGCAGCAGTAAAAAGTTTAGCGATTTCGTCGAATCTAGTACCTCATTCTCAGGCAAAGAAATTTCAAAATAGAATAAATATTGGTGATAATCAGGATGGTTTTGCAAAGAAATTGGAAGATGCTATTGAAGTTATGAATACCAAACGTGATGTTCTTAGAAAGGAGATTAAATCTGTTTTATCCAGTGAGCAGGAAGGGTTATTATTAATTACAACAGGTGCTGGTGCTACTGGTTTGGGTGGTACAATTGTTGTTCTAGATATACTTTATAAAGAATTTAAACGGATACCTCCCGTTCTCACAGTTCTACCGGAGTCTTTTGAGAATTCCCGTGTACAGTATAATACTGCTATGTTTCTTTACGACATAATTTTTAAATCAACAGCAAGAGGAAATGCTGTAATATTACTGGATAATAATCCTACTGTAAAAGAATATCAGCTTCCTTTCTCCCAAGTATCTAGGAAAAGAATTGAAACAATTCCTATTGCAATTGCTGATTTACTATACGCCAGTTTTGAACCATCGATATCTGATGAATTTACTGCTGAAGTCACTGATCTATTAGAATCTCTACATACTCCTGGGATTTCTGTATTTGTTGCAGAGGACTTGAGCAATGATAGTGGTGAGGATAGTAGCAGAATACAAGATGTACTTAGCGATAGTGTGATTGAAATGACATCATTACCTAGAGATGAGATATTTACAGCTAAAAATGCATTTATCACTATCTTCAATATCGAAAAATCTGAAGATAAATTAAGTTTACAAACTGAATTTGAAGCAAGAAAATTATTCCGTGAATTTCATGAGAATAGACCTTATGTTAAATTTGTAAATGAAGATAATAATGCAATGATTAAATTAAGGGCTGTGATTGCAGGTTTACCTCTTCCTACTCGGATCATTCAGATAATGAAAATTGCACGTGATTCAAGAAAGAAAGTTATCTCTGATGAGTATTCATTGTCAAATGAAATAATAAATCTTGATGTAGAAAGAATCAATGAGCTTAATTCCAATTTAGTTGCGATTTTTAAATAGTAATTTCTTTTTCTCCCCATTTTCTTTCAATACCATTAATTAATCTTGATATATTTTCTCTATGTTTAAAGTAGATCAGTATGGTAAGCATAATACCTAACCAGTAATATGCTGGATCTGGCATCATAATTTGTAATAGAATTGCCACAAAAGGTAGTGTAAGTAAGTTTCCTAGGCTAGTAAATCTTGTTGTAGTGACGATTGCCATCCAAAAAATAAAGATGTACAACGCAATTAATGGATGTAATGCAATAAGGATGCCAAATGTTGTTCCTCCACCCTTTCCACCAGCAAATTTAAGGTAAAGTGAAAAACAATGTCCCAATACTGCAAAAAACCCACATAATGCCAATACATTATGGATATTTGCAAATACACCATAGGTAATGGTTGAATTACTCATTATTGATTTTGCGATAATGATACTAAAAGTCCCCTTAAATACATCTACAATACCAACAATTAGAAATGCCTTTTTTCCATATAGTCGAAAAGCATTAGCTCCACCAACATTATGAGAACCATGTTGTC
>JAOUKW010000129.1 GCA_029882335.1 Candidatus Heimdallarchaeota archaeon
CTATGTTATTTCTAGGAAATAACACTGGATTTGTTACAATATATGTCTCTTCATTCGTTTTTGGTCTATATTTTACTCTTTCTCATACGTTATCTAATACATTATTTTTCTTCTTTATTCCTTTATTGATTAATAATATCCTTTTATTGTTGAATTTATACTTTTCATCTATAGTGATGATAGATGATGAATATTTGAATATTGATATTACCACCAAAGAAACAGAATTGATAGATGGTTTGAATAAATTATATTCAAAAAGGATTATTATCTATTTCCTTACTCTATTGATAATTGTCTTTTTAGTGATTTTCAGTATCCAATTTCCACTAAACAATCAAAATTTAAATGATGATGAGGGATATAATGGTCCTATATCTACAAATATAAGCATCAAGTATGCCGGACTACTACAGGATGAATTTTTTGAGCTCCAATTTAATCAAAGTCTCTCTGTATTTAGTGCCCTTCTTACCATTGCAGTAGTAAATTATACTTTATATGTGGTGGGTTCTGAAGAATCTGCATTTATTGACGCAATTAATAATGTTTGGAATAATGAAAATATGTCAAATTTCTATTGGATATATTATATCAATGGTGCAAGATCCAATGTTGGATCATCAGATTACTTGATAAAAAATAATGATGTGATTATTTGGATTTATGAATGAATTGGTGATTAAAACCAATCTCTTTGAAAAATATTGGATTTAATTGCTTTGTAGGTAACTGTGGTTTGATGCTGTAATTTGTCTGTATATAATTCAGATGATCTTCTTGTTTCATCATAAATTCAAGTATGAAACTATCTAGAATTTCTGTATCTGATGTAATACTTTCTTCCTCTAACGTACCTGTAATCTTTGTGTTTATTATTTCATAAAGCATCGTTTTAACATTATTATTGATATCTACTTTTGATATTGCTGTATATAGCTTTTGGGGTGGTAATTGATTGAATTTCAGTACATATAATGCATTGATTATCCCTCTCATGACATATAGGTATTTTTTAATAGTTTTTTTCTTCTTATCCTTGAGGTATTTGGTATAATTACTATGAGCAATTGATCTGTAGTGATGATATATATTTTTTATATTAACATTATTTAAGAATAATCTGAATTGTTCTCTATTTTCTTCTCCTATATAAGTAATATCTGCTTTTAACCATTCAAGTGCTGAGGGATTGGATTTGTTGGCAAGATTCATGAATTTGACTAAATCCCATCCTGCGTAATCAAAAGGATCCATCATGATATTAATTGAATCTTTCATTTTCTGTAATGATAAATAGTCAATGATCCTTCTTTTATATACGAATCGAATATCAAAATCACTATCTCTGCTTTCTATTCCCCACAGACGTGAACCTGATTCTACCGCAAATATAACAGTTATCTGATATTGGTGCTCAATTTTTTTAATTTCATTTAAAATTTGAATTTTAGCCTCTTCAATATCCATTTTCTATTTCTTGTTTAGAATTTACTGTTATTAAAATAATTATTCAATACCTATTGTCTAGTACATACAGTAATTACTAATTCATCTTTTATCTAAGGAGAATTTCAGGTATATTTGTGTAATGCAGTCTAGATCGTTTTTATATTTTAATAATTCTAAATAACATACTTCTAGTACATTGATGAATAATCACTAAAATTTACTTCTCCATATTCTCCAATATCTAGCATTACAAGCATTTTATTTGTTTGTTTACAGAAATTTCTTTTTATGCTACCCTTCCCTTTTTTCACAAGATTTCGACAATATTCAGGCATACAATAAATTACTTCATATCTCTTTTTTCCAACTCCAAAATTAATTTTATACAAACCACGTGTCTGATTTGTTGTTCCTGATAATACTCCAATTGACTTCATCTGATCTTCTTTAAGATGTTTGAATCCAGTTTTATCAAGAATTAACAGATGAATTTTTAATAAACTTGGTAATATAGGATTATATCTGTTTAATTCCACTAATTTTTGATTAAATTCAAGTGTAAAATTAATATTCTTCAATTCAATATAGAATTCTGGAATATTATTTTGGTTTACTGTCTGCAATATAAAATATACAATTTAACGTATATTAAATAATGATAATTATATATTGCAATTTTGGGTATTTACTACAATTATTAGTTGCTAAAATCGGTAGTATAATAATCTGAAGGATCAACTCAAGTCATTGATAGATTATCTGTGATATTTTCAACTAACCTCTTCTGATTTCGGAAATATAGCCAAAATACCAATGTTGCAATAAAGTATAAACCAGCTGCGAGTATGAAAGGTACAGCAAACTGGTTGATCGACATATAATAACCACCTGCTAAATAGCCAATCGCTCCAAATATTGATGCTCCTGCCTGTCTCATCGCCTCCATTGTGGTTCTTTCTTCATCATCAATCACCTCCATTGCTAATGCTGATTCAGTGGGTCCTGTGGAATTCATAAAGAACCCACGTAACAAAAAGAATAAACCTGCTAGGATTAATGAAGTCGCGTAAGCCAAGAGAACCATGAAAATAACACTTGAAAAACGAGTAATCACAATCATATTTACCTTACCGTATCTTTCTGAAAGAATCGGTGACATAAGATTTCCTAATGCAACTGCAAAGGCACCGATAGCGAATATAATTGAAATTTCTGCAGTTGATGCACTGAAAACAATCATGAAGAATATCTCAAAGAATCTCGCAAACATACCAGCACCTAGTCCAATGAATACGCTGGAAAGTACAAATACCCAAATTGTTTTCCAATTTTTTACATTCTTAAAAGTCATTCTAGCTGTTACATTAATTTCTTTTGCCTTTGCCCTGAGTAAAGGATCTTCAGTCATAAAATATGCAGGGATTAACGATCCCCACCAAAGTACAACACTAGCAAATAAAGCTATCTGTAATACTGTAATTGAAGCCTTACCCTGTACAATTGGATTTTGATATATGACTAAAGCCAAGCCAAGTGGTATCACTCCTCCTATAAGATTTCCACTCATGGATGCTAGTGTAGACATACCTGATGATACCGAAAAGAGATGTACTCTTTCTTTGGCTGATGATTGCTCATAAATAAATGGAGCTTCAGCGATGTTATGAATACTCATTATTGCTGAACGTCCTATATGACATATGACAACTACAGTTGGTGTTTGAATAAATATAATGATAAGAATGGCTATCGAACCGATAAAATCGCCAATTATAAAGGACCATTTCTTTCCAATTTTATCAACAAATATTCCATTAAATGGTGACATTATACCTGTAACTAATGAACCCATGGCAAATAATAATCCAATAAAAAAGATAGTTTGAAAAGTATAATTGAATAAAGTAACTCGTTTTTCAAAAATATACAATAAATAAAAACTATAGATAATCATCCTCACCCCATAGGTAAGACTCATTCCCTGTATATGTAGAATATATAATCTTGCATTCCGGCTGAATGAATTAACCTTCTCTCCGTATGTCTTGGGGTCTTCGATTTCTAGTTGCCTACGTCTGAGCAACCAGACACCAGAATAAACAATGAATACAAATAATAGAATTCCTATAATTACAAACACTAGACCCAATGTTGTAAAATCGGATCCTGTATCTAAGGTCTCTCCAAATTGATCTCCGTGTGCTGAAACAGATCGACTGAATAATAATTTGATAATAATAAAAATTAATACTAATTTGTGTGATTGCAGAATTTTAATAGATGACCTTTTATAACTTACATTCAATTGATTAGAATCAAACAATGTTAAGTTTGATTTGCACTGAACACAATGTCCTAAATATTGATTGATATTTTCAGAATAAGGTTGATTAATTGTTTTGATTGAAAAAATTCGTTCAAAAATATCAGGATAATTTGTATTATAATTTTTCGTCATACAACCCCATTACGAATGGTGTTTATTTAAATATGCAGATTTTATATTTTAATATTGAGTAAAATCAAAGAAACCAAAATATTTTTGATGTCTTATCTGTAAAACCTATTTTTTCTAAATTGTTAAGAAAATAAAATAATTCTGTTTCATAAATTTCAATTAATAATTGATCCTGTTTAATGAATATTGAAGTTAATAATTATATATTTATAAAAATGTATATCTAAACAAAATATTAACCTTCAATCTCATCTTCACTTTCTAATGATCTTGCTAATATGATATCTAAGTTAACTGCCTTACCTGCATCAGATTTGGCTGGATCTATATTATCATCACCATACAAGAATTGGATTATTTCTCCACCTGCGTTTCTCACAGTTTTATCATATTGAGATGATAAATCTTGCATAGCATTTACCAAACGTCTCTGCATATATCCTGATGAGGATGTACGAACAGCAGTGTCAACTAAACCTTCTCTACCACCACAAGCATGGAAAAAGTATTCTAATGGACTTAATCCTTCACGGAATGAATTATCTACAAATCCACGACCTGCTGCTGAAAGGTCTCCTCGATTAAAGTGTGGTAGTGTTCTTTCTTGATAACCACGCATGATCCTATTTCCTCTTACTGATTGCTGCCCTACGTTGGCACTCATCTGTCCAAGATTTGTATTGTTACCTCTAGCACCTGTTTTGGCCATGATAACTGCTTCATTTTCAATACCTATATATTCTGCTGCAAGATCAGCTGCTTCTACTCTAGCTCTACCAAGTACATCTTGAACTTCTGCCTCTAGGGTTTCCTCAAGGCTTTTTCCTGGTGCTCTAGCTAGATCTCCGTTTTTATACATTTCCACTAAGTCGTCTACTTGCACTTTTCGGTCATTGATAAGCTTATTTATTCTAGTTCTACCTTCTTTATCAATATCAACATCATCTAATCCCATGGAGAATCCCCATTTGGTGATATGTTCGGCAAGCATTTTTGTAATTCCATCTAGGAATCTTCTTGTTGCTTCAGCACCAAATTCTTTAAGGATTCTGTGGAGTACACTGTTTGCTACTTCAGCACCGAATCCACTACTATCGATGATACCTCTTAAGAGTTTTCCGTTTTTGATTTCAACAAACCCGTCATGGGGGCAAGTTCTATAGGTACAGACATCGGGAGTCTCACAAAATTTATTTTTCATGATGAAGTTCATATCCTTGGGTAGTAGTGTACTGAATAGTGTCCTACCTGCCCATAATGGATTTCCTTTCATGTCAAATTTATCAGGTTCTGGTAGATCGTCAACACCACAAACACTGAGCAATTCACTGGCTTCCTCTCTCTCAAAGAATGTACCTTTTTTAGTGAATAAAAATGCGCTGGTGATGAAATCTTGGATCGCACCAATGATGGGTCCTCCATATCTTGGTGTAGATATTTGTTCTTGAACTAACATGAGTATTCTTGCTTCAGCACGTGATTCTTCTGATTGAGGAACGTGAAGATTCATTTCATCTCCATCGAAATCTGCGTTGTATGGTCTACATACACATAGATTAAGTCTGAATGTTTTATGAGGCATGACTTTGACTTCGTGAGCCATGATACTCATTCTGTGTAAACTTGGTTGCCGATTGAATAGAACTACATCTCCATCTTGCAAGTGCCTTTCGACAATAAAACCTGGACGAAGCGAATCGGAGATTAGAGAGGGATCTCTTACAAACCGTAGATCTACTCTTCTACCATCATCTCTGATGATATAGTTAACACCGGGATGCCCTTTAGGTCCTTGCATGACAAGTTCTTTCATTTCTTCTATATTCCATTCTGTTACACGTTCAGGGACGGTAAGAATTTCAGCAATTTCTTTTGGTACACCGACTTCATTGATACTTAAGAGGGGATCTGGACTAATAACTGTTCGTGCAGAAAAATCTACTCTTTTACCTGAAAGGTTTGATCTGAATCGACCTTCTTTTCCTTTGAGTCGTTGTGTAATTGTACGTAAAGCTCTTCCACTTCTGTGTCTTGCAGGAGGAATTCCTGATACTTCATTGTCGAAATAGGTAGTAACATGATATTGAAGTAGTTCCCAAAGATCTTCAACGATAAGTTGAGGTGCTCCTGATTCACGATTATCTTGTAATCGTTGATTGATTCTAATTATGTCTACTAATTTATGAGTTAAATCATCTTCTGATCTAATTCCAGAATCAAGTGTGATACTTGGTCTTACTGCGACTGGAGGTACTGGTAGTACTTCCAAGATCATCCATTCAGGTCTGGCATTTTCTATATCAATACCAAGTAATAATGCATCATCAGCAGGAATTTCTTTTAATCGATTCTGTACATCGAGTGGAGTAAGTCTATCAGATACTTTATTGTTATCTGCAGTTTCATATTCCTCATAATACGTAGTTGGTTTTTCTAATCTGATTTTTTGTTGGAATCCTGAACAATGGAAACAACCCTGAATTTCTTCATCTTCAGATGGATTGATAAGAGAATCTCTATTTCTTTTGGCATTTTTCCAAATTTCATCCACCATATTCAGATCTAGAACACCGTTAATTAGTTTGGACTTCTTCAATAATTCTGCATATTTAATAATATCATTAGGTTCAAGCATTATTCGTGAACAGTTGTGACATATCACTTGTAATATTTTGTAAATAATTTTATTGAAGCCAACATGTATTACAGGTCTTTGAAGTTCTATATGTCCAAAATGACCCGGACATCCACCGATCCTATTAGCACAGGTGGCACATCTATGACCTGGATCAATAGTTCCCAGTGATGAATCCATTAATCCTGAAGGAATAGGTGTTCCATCTTCATCAAAGGTATCTGCAGTCATGATTCTTTCTACAGACATTCTTCTAATTTCATCAGGGCTTAATAAACCCAATTTAATTCTTTTAATGGCCTTTGGTAATTGAGAAACTGATATTATAAATCACCGGAAATCTTTTATCAACTAATATGTCAATAATTGCCCAATTTAATGTATAACACTATGGTATTTTAAAATTGAGTTATTGATCGCGTTTTCAAAAATGCTTATTTTAATTCTTTTCGATAACCTAATTTAATCATTTCATAAGATAACTGTCGCAATTTTTTTGTATTAATGATAGAAGTTGAATTTGGTATGAGTATCGAACTTAGATCTAATGTATTGAATAAAGAAGAGAAGCAGTTTCCATTCGAATTGGTTGAGTTGGCAAAGCTTGTACCACATGAAATGACGATTGATCATGAGTTAGAATCAATAAAACAAGGATTAATTGATTCAGGAATGGTTTATTGGCCTTTAATCTTGGATAAGAACTCGTTGTTGATATTAGATGGGCATCATCGAACCAAGGGATTGGGTGAATTGGGTTATCGGTTCACACCGGCTGTAATGATTGATTATTTAGATGATGATTTAATTCAAGTTGATACATGGTATCCTATTGTAAATGTCACTGTTGAAGATGTAATTAGTGAGTTACAAAAACATGATTTACAAATTATTAAATCTGAGGTAAATTCACTGGATATGCCTAGATTAGTGAATCGAGAAATTACTTGTGTTGTTGGAAATGAAACTCACCTATATAATATCATAGGGGAGAGAGAACTGGTATTTCATATTATCCGTGAGAAGTGGTTAGAAGGTATCTTATATGCTGATAATGCTGAAATTTCTTTGAAACATGCTGGACCAAGTAAAACAGCAATTATCAGTTGGTCATATAGCAAAAGGGAAATACTGGATTTTGTATTGGGTGGTGATATATTTTTACCAAAAACCACCCGGCATGAGTTAAAATATTTGGTTGGAAAGTGTAATGTACCCCTCGGAAGTTTGAAATAGGTATGATTAAATTAATCTTTATTTTATAAATGTGAAAAATATTAATTGTTCCAAATTTACTTGTATAAATCTTATGTAGCTTGTTTTTAATATAAGGTATATCTTTCCCCGCTAAATTATTATTTATGTGGAATAAATGAATTACTCTTACATTCAGGACATCCTTTGGAAAATGAAGCTCTGCAATATGCGTTTCCACATCTGGAACATTTTCCTTCTGATACGGAGATTTTACCTATTGATTTACAATGGTGACATTTATCCAAAGTTTGTTGTTTTGTTTGGGTCGATATTGCTGAGATCACAATAATACCAACTATAATTCCGGCTACCCACATTAATCCTTTTAGGATTTTTGACACAAACCCGCTATTAATTTTATTATCACAATCTTCATCTCGCATTCCATCTTTTATACCGTTGACATAAACAGTATATTTTAGATAGACATTATATAAATTATGACTTTGATCTGTATATCCTTTATTTGGAGGAATTACAAAGGTTTTTTCTTCATCGATAAACATACCTAATACTTCTTCATAGAATCCAACGATCAACCCACCCTGTCCTGTTTTAACTTCAAAACTTGCTGAATCTCTACTTTCAATTTCTTCACCTGTTCCATCATTCCACAGGGTATAGGCAAAATCAACAACGTCAAATTCTTCAATACCAACACATGGTGTATAACTACTTACTGGATTAATAGAGATAAATGATATTGTTATGATACAAATAATAAAATGAAACTTCAATTTTGAATGTTTAACCATTTCTATACTTGAAGGAATATTGCTAGTTTTTATACTTCGTGAATGGTGTCTTTGTAAATGATTTGTGATTTCAAGAGAAAAATGATTTGATACAAATTCATCTTTGTGTTATGAAAGATGTATGAAAGTTTATTAGCCACTTTGAATAAGCAATTTATGTGAAACAACTGATAAATTTCACCTTTGGCAGGTTAGTAACGACGAATTTATCATTTCATTACTTCCGAATTGGACAAGCAAAACCATTGGTAGATGAATTATCCACATACAGTGAAGATAAGTTTATTGATGGTTTAGGTATAATGAAAGGAAAATACAAAGTCAAAGAGAAATTATCAAAAGAAGGTAATAGTGGTTTAGAAGATGACATGAAAGAACAATCAGTAAAATGGCATCAGCATGAGGTTGAATTCTTTCATCAGTATCAATTTAAAGAATCATATGGAAGGTTTGATGGAGCAATAATAAATATTGATATTGACGAGGATAATGTTACCCAACAACGTAGAGAGTTTTGGGAGCATTTTATATGGAAAACCAGTGAAATGCCACTTCCTGTAGCAATAGTCATTCCTTCAACACAAGGATATGGTTCCCTCTCGAAAGCACAGGTATTTGAATATTTATCACTAATTCGATTGACTGATCGTCCATTTGAATTGTTTGAGTATAATGAAAATGTTGTTTCAGAGGTATATGGATGGCTTACTCGATTATCTAGTTTAGTACATAGGAAAAAGAGAGAAGAAATGTCTGATTAATCCCAATTGTCTTAATGAACTTAAGGGAATCTAAACAAATAATTAAAACTTAGATTTCTTTTCAAATCATAAGGCAATTAAAATGACCCAATCAATTGAAGATCTAATAAATGAAAATTATACTGGATATAGTGTGAGGTCAATACTAACAAATCCTCAATTTCGTTCTCGAGTTTTATCAGATTCATCGGTTAGAGGGAATAAAGAGATTAAGAATCTCGTAATGGATAAAATTGCTGTTGGTGGTAAAGTATTACTTACTGGACCCACTGGTGAGGCAAAAACCTTGTTTGCACGAGTTTTATTAAATCATATCATCAGTGAAATCAACAGTCATAAATTTCACATTAAAAACTGTCCTTTTCTAGAAGATGCAGGATATCTAATCCATGTAATAAATAATTATAATGATAATTTATTTAATGCAATTGATGTATTGCAAAGTCTTTGTCCATTTTGTAGAAAAACGATTGAAGAAACCATTTCATCAAAAACAGAACACATTAAGCTTGATAACACCGCTCAAATGGTAAAAATTTCTAAATCATTGGGTGATAAGCTAAAAAAAGTTGCAGTTGATAAGACAATTGTTAGACGAACTCAGATTGATCCAAGAAATGATCCAGAAAGTCTTTATATGTTGTTAGCTGGTGTTGAAAATCTCGAACAACTACTTGGTGGAGAAACAAAAGAAACATTTGCAGCTCAAAGTCACAAAGTAGGTGCATTATCTCAAGGATTTATGGTTGTTAATGAAATCCAGAGATTGCATTTATCTCTCCTTGAATCATTAATGGGATTTTTAGAAGACCCTCAAGGAATTAAGTACAATCTTG
>JAOUKW010000527.1 GCA_029882335.1 Candidatus Heimdallarchaeota archaeon
TAGGATTGAAACAAATAATTTTTATTTTTATACTTTTTAATAAATTTTGTCGCAATTGGCAAATACCTAGTTATAGGATTGAAACAAATAATTTTTATTTTTATACTTTTTAATAAATTTTGTCGCAATTGGCAAATACCTAGTTATAGGATTGAAACCTTAATTCCGGAGGAACATTAATATTAAAAGAAAAAAATTGTCGCAATTGGCAAATACCTAGTTATAGGATTGAAACCCAGTAACGCGATAAAATCACTAGCTGGGTCGTCAAACGTCAGTCGCAATTGGCAAATACCTAGTTATAGGATTGAAACTTGACCCATTCGTTGAAGTGATTTTTGGCTTGATCTATAGTCGCAATTGGCAAATACCTAGTTATAGGATTGAAACATCTTTCTGATCAAAATCAAAATAAATAGTTGATTTCGTAAGTCGCAATTGGCAAATACCTAGTTATAGGATTGAAACTGAATATTATGATAATGTTCATAATTTACTAACCAGCGTCGCAATTGGCAAATACCTAGTTATAGGATTGAAACTGTATCATATCAATGAGCGACCAATAAAAAATTGAATGGTCGCAATTGGCAAATACCTAGTTATAGGATTGAAACAAATCCATAAAGTTACTCGATGATACAGAATCGAACATAGTCGCAATTGGCAAATACCTAGTTATAGGATTGAAACATTACTAAAGTATCGTCTGGAAGTTCATTAACAAAATTGTCGCAATTGGCAAATACCTAGTTATAGGATTGAAACACACTAAGCGGAAAGAATAATATAGTCTTATGATAATAGTCGCAATTGGCAAATACCTAGTTATAGAATTGAAACTGGTTAATTTAGATCTTGAGAAGATAGACGAGATTGTGTCGCAATTGGCAAATACCTAGTTATAGGATTGAAACACTTTATACTGTCAAATATTTCAAAGTTTAAGCCATAATGTCGCAATTGGCAAATACCTAGTTATAGGATTGAAAGGTGGACCTTTACCACTAGGTTGTAGATGGGTCAATGGGTTACAATTGGTTGATTATATCTGGATAACTGACACATAGTCTCATAATTCAAAGTTTGTTATAAATTCTTCTAATTAATTTAATATTTAGTGGAAATATTGACTGGATCGATTTCATTATCATATTCATCAACCATATTAAAATAATTAATAATTTTTATAATCTAATTCAATTACTTTCTACCCTTCAGAGTTTATAGTTGCTTAAATAATTTAATGAACAATAATATAATTTAAATTCTGAAAGTGTACATAAAAGGGATATTATTAATTGATTTTTTTCATAAATTTTGTACTTCATATGCGTATATCATCATCCTTAATGATTATATTTACAGATAACTGTAACAGAGTTTCAATTATGAAAAAACAAATAAATAATGTTGGTAAATTAATTTAATTCTCCTCTTTAATATATCCGATTGGATGATCATAATACTTTATGTTTCTATCGTCAAATAATTGAATAGATAATTGATTTTGATTAAAAATAAAATTTGGTCTCATATTTATAGGTATATTAATATTGGCTGTACCGAATTTGCAGAAATGATATTGTATTGACAAAACATCAGTAGTTAGATGTATTGATAGTTTTCCAAATAAAATAACTATTCCATAGTGAAGCATATAGATCGAATTTACAAAAATAATAATTCCAATTAAGATTGCAGATATAGTAATTGAAAGGGTTAACCCAGTTAATATCAGCATTTCAAAATTCAGAGGTTCTGCAGTTAAATTATTTAAATGTAATAGGGATAAATACATCATAACCGTTTTATTAAGAGATAATAAAAATGGTGTAGCAATCAATGAAATGATTAGACAAACAATAAATATGTTTAATATTATTATTTTTAACGGATTTTGAGGAAGTTTTTTTACAAATAAAGGTGAGTTTATGTTTTCTTGGAATTTTTCAAATTTATTTTTAAATTCAACATTATCATTATAAGATAGACTAATTATACAAAATTCAAACTTTGGTAAATAAAAGCGTCTAGAAGATTTTGATAATTGTGGTATACTTACACGTGTTCCATTAAATAGAGGTAAAATTTTTGTTAAATGATTCATCCCCCAGTCTAAATTATGACCAACTTTTATTTTCTCAATTTGACCTTGGGGCCAATGAATAACCATTTGTTGATGAATATTATTTTTATTAGGTATATAAAAATTTGAAGAATTCTTTATATATGATATCATATTTCGACTAATACTATGCGGAAAATATAGAAGTTCACAATTAACATCCAAACGATATTCAACCTCAATTTTTCTAAACAATTTATTTTCTACATATTTTAAAATTATTTCTTGATTATTTTGATATCTAATTAATTTTATTGATTTTGAAAAGATAGGTATAGATACATAAAATACAATTGTAATTAAATTACCAATTATAGAACCTTCCCAAAATTCTTTATTATTAATTAATTCAAATAAAATCATACTTAGGAAAGTTA
>JAOUKW010000130.1 GCA_029882335.1 Candidatus Heimdallarchaeota archaeon
GTGGTAATCCTTCAATCCTTTTATTTAATAATTGGAATTCCAATTAATGATCCTTTCTTAAATCCAAATATTCACACTATGGAAATAGTATATCTTCTTTTAAGTTTAACACTTTTCATATTTTTCATAAATGTAGGAATCTCATTATTTTTATTTAATATAGTAATCCATCCAAATTTTGTCTACAACATCCCAATTCCTATAGTAAATATTATGATCTATAATTCATCTGGAATGGCAGTGTACAATAAATTCGTTGATGTAGAAAATTTATCTATAAAATTTGAAGAACAACTACTATCAGGTGCTTTATCTGCGATTTCTTCTTTAATTCATGAGACTTTAGGAATGGACGCAAAATTGGATCATTTTAATGCAGGAAGTTTTCAGATTTATTTTAATCGAATATATGAGAGTTCTACCACAATAGTTGCTATTACCATGGGAGAAAGCTCGATTATTAGTAAGTCATTGAAAAATTTTACAAGAATGTTTCCAGATACTTTGTTAGCTGAAATTAATGAGCCAGTAATTTCCACAGAATTTACAAAAAATGTTGATGAAATGCTAAAACAATCATTTCCATACATTACCTTAAAATAAATATGTATCACGACTATAACGTAATTATTAAAATATATTTAGACTTTTATAGAGTATAATATCAAATCTGTGTAGGTAATAACTCTAACATTGACAACTAATTTTTGTATCGATGCTGAATGTATCCTTGCTACCGTTGTTATCACAAAATGTAAAGACAATTGTTAATTTATCTTAATTACTATTTAATAGACAAATAATTATTAACTATCAAATTCTTCTTAAAGTATCTATGTTTCTCTTAGGGCATGTAGGTTCTGCAATTTTTGTATGGTTTATCTGGGAGAGTTATACAGGGAAAAAGAAAGATTTCAATAAACTATTATTTGCTATTGGGTCTATGTTACCTGATATTTTAGATAAATCCGTAGGATTATTTCTATTTCATTCTGCTAGATGGATTGGTCATTCAATCTTATTTCAGTTATCATTTTGCTTGATTTTACTATTGATTGACAAAATCATATTCAACTCAAAATACAAATCAATGTTATTTGTACTCCTCGTTGGATCTATTCTACATGTTATTGGAGATTTGCCTTCAATTAAATCAAATATAATCTTTTGGCCTTTGTTTGGACCTTTCTCAACTAGAGATTCTACTGATTTTTTATACAATTTGAAAAGTCCATTTATTATTTTTACTGAAATAACCGGATTTCTAATTGCTATCCTAGTGGGTTATCTTGAAAAATGGAAAAAACGTTACTGGTTAATTTATTTTGGTGTTGTAATATCTTATATTGTTGTGTTGATTATTGCTTATTTTGTTTTTATCTTTTAATTATTAAATTCTATTGGTATATCGATTAATTAGATTAAAAAATAGATAATAATCTATTTGTTCAGAATATCATTTTAATTTAATTTTTAAAAGTCTGAATATTGGATACATTCCGCTTTTATCCATTTTTCCAATTTAGAAGATTCAACAAAGTAAGTCACAATGTTTACAGCAATGTAAACTACTAGGTAAGCAACCTTAAATCATAAATTCCCAGACGGAATTTTTCCATCATAAATAGCCTTGGTTTGTAATTTATTGAATGGAGGGTAGAATAACTCATCTTTTTGTTGATTCGCACGAAAGAAATCTATTATGTAATTAAGTCGATCATGAAGATCTACCCAATCAGTAGCACCAGATCCACTAATTGAATCGTCATTCTTGTCATATTTCTCAAGTAGACCTTTTAATTCTAGATTTTCTATTTGTTGATTTATTTGATGGATTAATGTTTCAATCCTATGACTAGGAATTCTTCAAATGAGACAGGTACTATATCATAATCATCAGCCTTCCTAATAAGGGTTTTGAAAAAAGTGGGTGCGCGAAATCAGACTTGGAAAATAATGATCTGACGTTTGAAATATTTAAATTTGACATGCAACATTGGGTAACAATTAAAAATGACTCAATAGTCAAATAATTATGGTTACAACATATTTTCGAATTTATCGCGTCAGCGCAATTTGTTGGTGCAAAATAACCTTTTCTCTTAATTAAATTATTAATAATATAGTGTGCTATTTTACTAAACAAAACCATATAAACTGGATATATCCACAAAAATATTGTGAATATTTGTCTTTTTATTTGATCACTCGTTCTCGCAAATTTTTTCATACAATTGTAATAGTATTTACAACCTTTAAGATTTTGGTAATATCAGGTGTAATAATCCAAAATAGTAAGAGCTAAGTATAAATTGAGGGTGTTTTAGTAATACTGTGATTTTAGATTAGGCTATAAATAATTAACAATATTGATGTTCCATGAAAAATTAGATTTTAAATATCAGAAATTTCAATTTAACCCGTCTCATCATCAATGAAATTAAAGTATCAATTATAAGTCATCTTGAGAATTGTAACAAATGGATCAAGATTTTCAATTATTCGATTTATCAAAACTGAATGGGTGGATATTTAATAATTCATCAGATTCACAAATTCAATCACAAATATTAAAGTTAGGTCGATCCAATTATACTAAACCTTGGTCTGATCCTTATATTCACTATCATTCTCACACTCATGAATTATACTTACTATCTCAAGGGGAATTTAAAATAATTGTCAATAATGTAATGATATTGATGAAAGGACTTAGTTTACTTTTAGTACAGCCTAAAGTCCCACACATTTTGATTGGGGGAACAGGAACTATTCAACACTATATGATGAGACTTCCTGTTGAAAAAGATGATAAGATTATAACAAAAAAGATAGGAAAAAAAGATATTCAACTATATTTGCATAATTTTAAGGAACAAAATGCAATGCTAGATAAATCTCTTGGATTTTATTCAGATCTAAATAAATTACAAAATTGCAACAAGTGGTTACTTGGTAAGAATTATAGTTATAATGCTCCTTTTACTTTGGGTTGTATATCAATCAAAGATGGTGATTTAACTGGGTTAGAATTGATTGAAGAAGATGACGAATATGATTACAAATACATCCTTGGTATCACTGGGTCCATAAAAACAATAATTAAAGATCTTAGTTTTACGGTCACTCCACATCAATTGCTTAGGTTACAAGAAAGAGTAAAAATCAATGTAGAAATACTTGAACAACCTTTACTTCTCATTATAATTAGAATTTCAAGCTCATCTTTTGATTGACGTAGTGTTGAGCTCAAATTAAAATTTCATCATTCTTTCAATCCTATACTGGGTTTTATCCAATTAGTTCTAGTATTATTTGTCATGAAACTGATTATATTAAATAAAAAATTAATACATAGGAATATAATTTCAATTGTAATTCATGGCTTGGGATTCAACCTTCAAAAATATGCTAAAACAATTATTAAGTCAAACTGGTATATCGGTAATAACTGAAACAGATATACCAACTTCCAATCAAAGAATTGATTTTGTTATACCAAATAATGATGATTCGATAGATTCTCCATTTAAATATGCAAAAAGAGTGGTGATTGGAGAATTTAAAAGTCAAAGTGATAAACTTCTCGATGGTGACTTATTGATGTTGATTAGTAAGACTTTCAACTATATTGCACTATCACATGGTTATGGGGGTAAAAAAAGTGAGATTGACAGCATTCCTCTCGATGGTGTCTCTGCAATTTTATTTTTAGGTGGAAAGAAAAAAGCATCCAAACTTTCTTCACTTAATATGGAAATGAGTGAATTAGATAAAGGAATATTTGTTTTCAAAGGTGGATTTATTCAGGTTCTAATTATCGAAATAGATAATGTGGAATTGTCGAGGAATTTTTCTGGTTTGAAGATATTTAATTTAAACAAATTTGTAATTGATCTAGTTGTGATCTACCATGTTTTTGATAGATCTCATCTATTATTATTTGGATTGTTAGGTATGGTAATGTACATTACTCATTTATTTTTAGGAAAAATACTGATTGATATTAGTAAGATAAAACTACTATCAGAAAAAATAGCCAACATAGAGTTACAAAGTGATGACCAAGGTGACCAATGAAGAAAGACTCCTAAAAGTACTTGCAGGAGTATATACTGCAATAGTACAACTTGGGTTAGGAAATAAATTCGGTGTTCATCGAGAAGAAGTTAATTCTGGAATTATTCATTTAAAATTTAAACCCAGAAATTTACATCAGTTAAGGTCTGATCTTGATGAATTGGTTGCAAATGATTTAGTAATTAGAAATGAAGATAATAATTCAATTAGATATTTTCATGACAAAAGAGCTGAAAAAATTGTAGTAAGCATTATTCAAGTTTGGGAGGATTTTAGAAGATCAATATGAGGATATTATTTCTATTCTTTTTATTATTTAACATTTAAAGAAAGGAAATTTATTCATTTATTAATATTTTATTATTAGTAAGATTTATTGATTAAGATCATTAGTTTCATTATTTTCCACAATGAATAGTAGAAATTTAATTTAAATGAAAACCTATATCAATTTTCAGGAAAGAAGGTTACTAAATTCATCTCTACTTATTTCATAAATTAATTCATAATATTCAGGCTTATACTTAAGTACATCATTGATTTTTAGCATGTGTTCGTTACTATCAGCATTTCCAGTGGTCCAATAAACCAAATCTTTACGACGATCATGAGATAACATCTTAGATAACATGAGATACTTCAACATCAGACCGAGTCCATTCCCACGATGTTGTTTTACTACACCTGTATCATCTTGAAATGCAAATTGAGGTAAATCAGGGTTGAACCAAGTTTCTGTTATTCCTGCGATATCACCAGTCTCTTCATGTATTGCAAGAAACATCCATGATTCATATCCAAATTCAACTTGTTTATATATACCCTGATGTACATCTTTATCATAGATTTCATCCTCCCATGTTCCATCTTCTCTGGGCATATCATTCCAAATATCTTGCCTCATTTTAGCAAATGCATCAAATGTTATTTCTGATATATCTTCATAATTACCATTTTTTACAAATATTACAGAATATCCCTTCTTATGACTTTTTTCTTTCAACTCATTTACAATTTTTTCAACTTCCAATGTATTGAATCCCGTTAAATTACTTGATGAATTTCTATGTGTGAATTTAAGTTTCATACCTTTTTCTATTAGGTATTGATCAATTGATGAGGGCAATTGTATATCTTTTGTTTCTGTGTATAGCTGAATAATATTTGCTTCTTCCATGATATTGTTAGAGAATTCGCGAAGTAATTGCTTCCCAAGCCCCTGATTTCTGAATTCTTTCAATACATAAATATGACAACTTGCAATATGTTTGTTATCAATTTTAGGAATACTATATTGGGCATAACCAATAATTCTATCTGTTCTCGCAACCCATATTCTTCTTTTGTAGATTTCTGTATCGTGTTCTTTCAGTTTTCTTTCCAGAGATGTAGTGGGATTATTAGTAAGATCTAATCCATACCCTTCTCCATAATTAGTTCTAATAAGAAAACAGATTTGCTTTATTGATTCATCATCTATTTTGTCAAAATCAATTTCGGTTATACTAGGTTTCATAGGGTTATCCTTTGATTTGTGTTATAAATCATGTTGTATTCGGTCAATATAATTTTCCTATCCTCTGAGCAATTTTATTTGTTCTATCATATCTGTTTGATGCACCTGAATTTTAGTAGACCATTTTAATAACCGTGGATAATTGAGATAAAAACATTAGTTACCTAAAATCGCATATATTATAAATTATAATATGTATTAGTTAAGTAATAAGTATTTGTAAAATTTTATCTTAGTTTTAATTTTTATGTATTAATAGCTCTACTATTCACTTTCTTCTTCTAAAAATTGGAATGGTTACCAATAAGGCAAATACACCAATAATGGAGAAATCTATTTCTAACACGTCATCAGTATTTTGATTGTTATCAACAGGAGTAGTTGGAATACTAGAACTTGATGGATTTGATGATGGTGGTGGTGGAGGAGTTTGGGGATTTACTGTCACTATAACAGTATCAACTGCAAAATTTCCATCTACATCATTAACTACCAGGGTGAAATTATGTGTACCAGCATTTAGGCCATCAATTGTAATGATAATAGTACCATTCGTCCAAGTAGTTTCTTCAACATAGGTTCCTCCATTATGTAGGACAATATATTTCCAAGGATTTTCATCACCGACTTGCCATTGAATTACATTACCAGTTGAACTCTGTTCATAGGTTACATCAACAGGAGAAGATACTTCAGGACTAGTGTATTCCACCATACCTCCATCAGTTATCATCCATTGAAATGTATCAATAATATACTGTCGTGCGGTATTGTTAGAATACCTAGAATTTCCTCCTGAAAAACTTACCCAACTCTGTAAATTAAGAGCAGACCATCCTTCAAGTAAATTGTCATAATTTGTAACATTTAATTTTGCACCTTCAAACATATAGTTAAAATCATATACATTTGATACATTCCAGTCTCCAAGAGGTTGATCGAAAGAAGTTGCATCATTGAACATATTATTCATATTTGTAACATTTGTAACATTCCATGCAGCAAGTGGTTGATTGAATTCAGTTGCACCTAAAAACATCTGAAACATGTCTGTTACACCAGAAACATTCCATCCTGCGAGAGGTTGATTAAATGAGGTTGCAAATATAAACATACTTCCCAAGCTCGATATGCCAGATACATCCCAATTTTCCAATGGTTGATTAAAAGAACTCGCTGTTGAAAACATTGAATTTACATATTTAACATTAGATGTATTCCAATTACCAATGGGTTGGTTAAAGGAAGTTGCTCCTGCAAACATATTATTCATATCAATTACCTTAGAAGTATTCCAACTATCAAGGGTTTGATTAAAAGAAGAGGCTGATAAAAACATCAAACCCATATTGACAACGTTAGACACATCCCAATTTCCTATTGGTTGATTAAATGATGAAGCAGAGGCAAACATTGATTCCATAGTGGTTACTTTAGTAGTATCCCAATTACCTATTGGTTGATTAAAAGAGGAAGCTGATGAAAACATTTCGCTCATGAGTTGTACATTGGAGGTATTCCAACTTCCAATTGGCTGATTGAAGGATTCTGCATTTTTAAATAATCCTAACATACTTGTAGCACTGGATGTGTCCCAATTTCCTATTGGTTGATTAAAAGTGGATGCACCCCAGAACATACCATACATATTGACAACATTAGATATATCCCAATTGGCGATAGATTGGTTAAATGATGCTGCTCCTCTTAATATCGATTGCATATCAGTAACACTTGAGGTATTCCAACTTCCTATAGGTTGATTAAATGAACTAGCACCAAAAAACATCAGCCCCATATCAGTAACACTTGAAGTATCCCAGTACCCTAACTGTTGATTGAAATCTATTGCATAATAAAACATTCCACCCATATTCACCACATTCGAAGTATCCCAATCGTTAATATATTGATTAAATGAACTAGCTCCCCAAAACATAGCATACATCGTAGTTATAGTAGAGGTATTCCAATTATTCATATTACCTGTAGATCCTAAACTCTGTGCGTTCTTAAATGCTTCAGATAATGATGTTGTTGCACTAAGATCAGGTGAATCTGCTGCTGACAAAACGAGATTTAAACAGCCAGAAAAATATCGACCTGAATTTCCTAAACTTACATTTCCCCATTGATAAATTTCGATAATTTTCAGTTTATCACCGGAATTAGCAAAACTCCATCCATTAATTGTACCAGTCATAGTGACATTGTAAATTCCAGTTTGAGCATATGTATGAGTAACATTTGGGTGATTCCATGAAGTTATTAAATCAGAAGTACTATCTCCCCATTCAACTAGAAAATTATAATTTCCTCCTGAAACTAATGGTAGCTTTATCTTATTAACAGCAGAAGATCCTGTACTTGTCAAAGTAGTGTCCCACTTTGTAACAAAGGAATCTGGTAATATGATGGCAGAAACATTAGTTGATGATTCTTTGTTCTTTGTTGTTACAGCATTTGATGCTGATAAAAACAATAGAAGAATTATCAATATTATTCCTCGATTTTTCATTATATTTCAACCATAATCTTACTATAATAATTATATTTTTGATAATTAGATTTAAAATAAATTATGCTTTTTTTTGTAGAGAAAAAATAAAATTGACCTGATTAAAACATTGATAATTACATTAAAATATTATTTAGGGAAAATTATCAAAAATTATGTTATCATTAAAAAACCGACTGTTCGGTATTTTTATTACTGATAAAAGTGTATAATTATTATGAAGAAATCAAACATTACAAGAAATAATATTGTAAAATCATCACTCGGTAATTTTTTAAAAAATGGTTACAATAATGTCTCACTTGACTTAATTGCTAAAGAATTGGGTATATCAAAAGGGGCAGTCACTTACCATTTTAGTAGCAAATTGGAATTATTTGAAGAAAGTATTAAATACTTTTTAGATCAGATTAATGAGTTAAGAGTAAAATCTATAGAACCCATTTATTTTAAAGATTTCTTACAAAAGTTTGTTTCGGGTATTTTTCAAATAAAAAATGTGTTATTCTTGATTACAGGTATTCAAGATGAAAATATGAACTATTATAGAATGTTTTTAGATGTTAAAAACATTTTAGGAAGTACAAATTATTTGAATTTGCATTTCTCATCATCTTTAAGTGAATTTGAACAGAAAATCCTCAATGCTGTAAAATCAGGAGAAATTAGAAGAGATATTAACATTAAGGCATTTCTTTATGAGTTATTAGCCTTGTCTGAGGGGTTTTATGTGATTCAACATTTTATTGAGATTGAAAATCAGGAGGAAATTGCTAATGGTATTTTTAACAATATCTGGGAGAGGATAATGATATGAAACCATATTTATTGTTAATATATTTTCTAACTTCATTATTTACATTAATTTGTTTTAATCTATTGATAAATATTGCAGATGCACTAATTTTATATGTTGGTACATTAATTGTTCTCCTCTTAATTTTTTATTATTTCCTGATTGTGCATAATTCTTTACCAAAAGGTTCAATAGCATTTTATTTGGTATTATTGATCTACATCCTTGATTATCTTTCTCCAAATTACATTGAGATAAACTATAAAATTATTTATTTTCTATTTCCTGCGATTGAAGTATTATTTGATATATTTTTATTCTTTAAATTGGTTACCATCTATAGAAAGACAAAAAAATCAGATTCATTATACCTAATCGATTCATTTGAAAATGCAATGAAAGACACTCTTGGTAATTACAAAATACTGAAATTAGTAACAGCGGAATTACTTGTTTTCTATTATACAATTTTTGGTTGGTTTATCAAAAAAAAATGGCAATATCCTTTTTTTACAAATTATAAAAAAAGCAATAATGGAGTATTCTTGGGAGTTATTCTCTTTATAGGTTGTATAGAACTTCCGATTATTCATATTTTAATAGCCAATTGGAGTGCAAATGCAGCTTGGATCTTTACTATTGTAAACATTTATGGATATTTTTGGTTAATAGGTGATTATAATGCTCAACGTCATAATCCTATAATAATTAAAGAAGGAATATTACATTTCCGAGTTGGAATTAGATGGGGCTTCAAAACAGCAATCAATAATATAAAATCATTAAGGGAATATCAACATGATAATGATTTAGTGTTAACTGCCAAAACAAGTGAATGTAATCTTATCATAGAATTCAAGGAAGATATTAAAATCACCGGATTGTTTGGTACTCAGAAGGTAACGAAAAAAATTGGATGCTTAATTGATAATTCAATCCGTTTTAGGCAACTAGTCATTAGTTATTTGAGCAAAGATTAAATTTTCCAGTTCAATTCAACTCATTCATCTTTCTATAGAAGTAATCGAAAATTATTTCATAATTTTGAACTTCTGATTCAACGTTTCCCATACCTGTATGTCCTTCATCCGCGAACTCAATATACTCAAAATCTTTTCCCTCTACTTTGCCAACCTCAATTAATTTATC
>JAOUKW010000131.1 GCA_029882335.1 Candidatus Heimdallarchaeota archaeon
TTGCAGATAATCGATGTGTGATTAAAAATGTCGTCCTATTTTTCATGACCTCATCCATAGCTTTTGAAATTTTTTCTTCTGTCTCGGAATCAATAGCAGATGTACTATCATCTAAAATTAATATACGTGGATTAACTAATAAAGCTCTAGCTATTGCAATTCTTTGCTTTTGACCACCAGATAGACCAACTCCTCTTTCACCGACTACTGTATCATACCCATTTTCCATTTCTTCGATAAATTCATGAGCTTGTGCAATCTTCGCTGCTTGTATAATTTCTTCTAAAGATACGTTCCTTGATGGGTCTACTCCAAATAATATATTTTCCTTAATTGTTGTGGCATAAATAAAAACATCTTGTTCAACTCTCCCTATATTTTGTCTTAATTCTCTGATATTTATGTCTAGTATATCGGTATCATCAATTGTAATTTTACCATCGTGAAATTCATAAAATCTTAGAAGTAATTTCGTTATAGTGGTTTTCCCACTACCGGTGGGTCCTACAAGTGCTACAATCTCTCCTGGTAGTACTTCAAAAGATATATTTCGTAGAATTGTTTTCTCAGTACCTTCATACCCAAAGGATACATTTTGAAAATTTATTTTTCCTTTATAATTTTCATTCCAAGGAAGTTTAGAATCTTCTAATTTGTCTTCTGCTTCTGCGAAATTAATTGTTCTGAATATTCTCTCACCACCGGCTAATCCACCTTGAAACATGTTTACAGCAAATGAAACCGTTTCTGTTGGTCCGATTAACATGAGTAGTATCAGATTTAAACTAACTAATTCACCAATTTGTAACTGTCCAATACTAATGAGATATACTCCAATAAGAAATGTAGATCCAATTGTGAAGTAAAGAATAAGTAAAGACCAAAATTTACCTATTTTTATTTGCCTATCTTCCCAAGTATGTCTGAAATCATTTACAACCTTTGAGAATTCTTTCATTTCATATTCTTCACCATTAAAAGCTCGAACAACACGTACTCCTGTAATTGAATCTTGTGCTGCACGACTGATTAATGACCATTTTTGATTAAATACTCTAGCAATGGGTCTCATGGTTTTATTAAAATGTTGAATACCAATTATATATAGGATAAATACTGGAAGTAAAAATAAAGCAATAGTCAGATTTGTATTAAATGCTAAAATTATTATAACAATAAGTGAAAGAAAGGTTTCAGCCATCATTCTAATGCCTGGACTAATCATACCACCTAATTCATTCATATCTTGGGTGGCAAGGGCCATTAAATCCCCAGATCTCACTCTATTATGAAAGGTCAATGGTTTTTTCTGTAGAGATTCAAAAAATTCAGTTCTTACATCTCTAACCGATTTTGCACTTAAATTTAGGTTTAAATAAATAGTGATGTAATTCATAATTACTCTTGCTGAACCAAGTCCTAAAATTAAAATTGCATAAAATTTCAAGGCAGCATAATCTTTAGGTATAATCGCTTCATCAATTACAACTCCTATTAAAAATGGAATTCCAATATATAGAAAGTTAACTAGAATAATCCCTATGATCATGCCAAAAAATTGTATTTTATTTCTTGCTAAATGACCTAAAATCCACTTTACACTTTCTTTTCTAGCTTTTTTATCAGGTTTACTTAAATCGAAACTATATGACATTAAAACACAAACCTATAAATTCAATTCAAGTATATTTTCACTGATATTTTAATACTCCCAAACCGATATATCGATAAATGATACAAGGGATTATTATAGTTCACTTTTGGGTTTAACCCGAATATATTTGAATTTTAGAAATACATGTATTGTAACATAAATAATTCAATTGGTAGTAGAATTAATGCAATCAAGGTCAATGCAAGAATAATTTGACTTGTCATTTCAGTATTGAGATTAAATTTTTCCGCATATAGTCCATTATATACTGCAGAAGGTGCCATCATTTGTACTAAAATAGGAATTGCAATTATTGCAGGTAATGAGAAAATATTTACAAAAAGTATGGCAACTAATCCAGAAATAATAAACCGAGTAACTCCAACTCTCAAAATCTGAAGTTTATATTCAAATTTAGGCTTTTCCAATCCAAATCCAATGGTCATTAAAGAGGCAAAAATACCAATTTCAAAAACCATATCTATAATTGATAAATTTACAAATCCGGTTGTATTTATAGGAATCAAGAATCTAAGTATAATTCCTAGAATAATTCCCCAAATAGGAACAAATAATATAATTGTCTTTAAACTTTGTTTATTTAATTTCATACCAGAAATCCATAATCCTACTGTATTTCTCATTATTATCGCCATAATAAGGAATATTCCCGCAGCTCCTAATCCATCAGGTGAAAAAGCAAAAATAATAGGAAAGGGGAAATTTAACCCATTTGAAAAAGAAGCCGTGCAGATTTCTGCTGGATCTGGTTTTGGTTGTTTGAATAGTTTTGCCAGTAAGGTCGGAAATATTAAACCTATAATTGTAACTAAAATAGCTGCAATAAGTGGAAATAACCAAAAGGAACTATCTTCAATTTTCAAAATGGAGATAAAAATAAGAAAAGGAGTAAATACAGATATAGTGAAATTAACAAATTCCTTTCGATATTTTTGAAGCGGTGATTTAATCCATAAAAATCCTAAAAACACACCGAGGTAAATTTTACTAGAACGAATGATTAATTCAAATATAATTTGTGTATATTCATTCACATATTTTATAATCAATTCTACTAACTAATATGTATTGATCCTGATATATGATTTAATTTTAATAATTCATATTTTATGTATTAATTTTGCAGTACAATAAAATCACTTATTTTATAGAAGAGTATATTTTGTAATATATTATGAGGCATGTCATATTTGGTGCTAATTCTTTAATAGGTTCTTCTATATTAAGAACCTTAGTTTCTCTTGGAGTGCAAAATATAGTTGCTTGTGATCCACTTGGAACAATTCCTAAAGGTATTATTACAAATAATGTGACAATTAAAACAGGGGATATAATAGATCCATATCAATTGATGGACATTATAGAGGAAGGAGATATAATTTATAATACTGAAATTGTAGATGATGAAGATGCGAATTTTGATGATGCAGATTTAATTCACCATATTGGATTGATAAATCTTTTAGGTGTTTCTACTTATAAAAAGGCTAAAAGAATTGTTCTCTATTTACCTCAGTGTATGAGTTGGAAAATTCCTGATAATGCAGATGAAGAAACGGATTTAATTCCGAACACACCGTATCAAATGACCTTAGTTACGTCTTTAGAAATTGCTAGAAAATATCAAGCAGGTAAAAAATACGGGTGGAAATTATCAAATGTTGAAAAAATGGATGAGACTACTGAAAATGTTGATGTTGAAAAACCTAAACCAACGGATTCTAAAAGTAATACACCTATAATAGTCTCTAGTGGACCAAAACCTCCCACATCAGGACCAAAACCTCCTGTTCAATCATCTGGGCCTGCATTAAATTCACCAAGTCTAGGCGGTCCAAAACCCCCCGCTGGTTTTGCAATTGAAGGTGAAAATAAGGTAGATAAACCTGTTAACAAAGGTCCAAGTCTAGGTGGTCCAAAACCTCCTGCTGATTTTCAAAGTGATAATGAAAATAAAGAAAAACAATCAACTGTTGAGCCTCCTTTAAATAACCAAAATAAAGACTCATCACCATCTTCTCCTCAAAATGAACTTAACGATGCAAAAACACCTATGGATGATTTATCTAATAACATAGAAGTTGTTGAACCATCAGAAAAAGAAGCAGAAGGTGAAGATGATTTTGTGGATGAAGAACGAGTCGATTTGATAATTACTCGAATTGCAAGACCATTTGGTCCTTTTGATAATTCTTTGACAAAGGATTTTTGTAAAAGTATTAGACTAGAACGAATGGATATTATCGGTACAATGGAATTTCCAATTTCATTTATTAATCCCTTGGATGCAGGAAGAGCAATGATTATGCTGGCGGATCCAGCAGTTAATACAGAATCAAAAGAATTTATAATTAATGGCTTTATCACCACCCCAGTACAGTTAATCCGAGATTTAGAAAAACTCAATCATTCAACAACAGAACTAAACATAGAATCGCTAAACAAGATTAATTTAATTACAAACGTAAAGAAACTCCTAAATAAAATTAAATTACAATCATACCCAAAAGAAGCTTATTATAAAAAATTTAATACACCACAGATTTTTGATGATACATTAGCAAAAAATGAATTTAAATGGTCTCCAAAATATGATAGAATAACTACTGTAAAAGATGCAATGAATTGGTTTGTAAATCATATTTTGTAATTGATTAAAATGTAAAATATTTTAATTCTGACAAAATATTATTTTAGGATAAATCCTCTTAAATATTTATTATATGAAATTATTATGAAATGATTATTGCTAAAGATCTAGGTAAAACATTTCTTACAAAGCAAAGCAAAGTTGAGGCATTAAAGGATTTTACTGTAGAAATTAAATCTGGTGAAGTTGTAGCATTATTAGGTCCAAATGGTGCAGGTAAAACCACTACTGTTAGATTATTGTCAACAATTTATCGACCAACAACTGGTGGTGCTATTGTAGGAGGTTACGACATAATTACAAATCCAATAGATGTCAGAAGAACTATTGGTATTGCACCTGAGCAACCTAGTTTATATCCAAGATTAACTGCAAGACGAAATCTACAGTTTTATGGTGATATTTATGGATATGATAAGTATAAATTATCAGGTAGAATAGAAGAATTATTGGAGTTATTTGATTTAAAAGAAGTAATTGATCGTCCTGTTTCAAGCTTTTCTAAGGGAATGAGACAAAAATTATCAATTGCAAAAGCATTAATTCATAATCCGAGCATATTATTACTTGATGAACCTTGGAGTGGTCTTTCACCTCATGCGACAAAAGAGCTAAGACAGTTAATTAAACAATTAGCAGAAGGAAATAGAACGATATTAATCTCAACACATAATCTTGCTCAACTTGAATTAATAGTAGATAGAATATTAATCATATCAAAAGGAAGTTTGATTTTAGATTCCTCTCCTGCTGAATTAAGAACTAAATTCCATGTGAATCCTCATTTAAAATTAAAGATAGAAGGAAACAAAGAATTGAAATCCATTGTAGATGATTTAGATTACATCGTAAATGTAGAAAGTCTTGGAAACGGTGAATATGAACTTGAAATCAAATCATTTGAAAATACTCCTGATTTGGTAAAATCCCTGGTTACATCTTCTATTCGTATTCATGAAGTATCTGAAATAAATCCCTCATTGGAAGAATTATATTTAACGTTGGTGAGTGAGTAAAATGGATTTTCGATTGGTTTATATTTTATTTAAAAAAGAATTAGATGAGATAGTTCGTTCAAAATATGTATTATTTAGTCTCCTCTTTATGCCAGCTTTCTTCTTTATTTTGTCTGTTACAAGTACAATTGCACCTGTATTATCTGGTACTACAGGTGAAGCAGATCCATTATTTAGTAGTTTAAAATTTACTGATAATTGGAATGAATTATCAATACAACAAAAATTCTTTATTATCAGTGCTGAAATGGGAATTATGATGTTGTTATTCCTACCGTTAATTTTACCAAATGTAATTGCTGCAGATACATTTGCAGGAGAAAGAGATCGAGGGACAGCTGAGGGGATTGTGGCTTCTCCTTTAACAGAAAGTGAAATATATTTAGGAAAAATTTGTGGTGCTCTATTACCTTCATTAATTCCTTTTTGGTTATTTATGGGTTTATATGCAATTACTATTGATTATTACTCTAAAGACGTGCTTGGATTTTATTATTATCCTAACATCAGATTTGTTTTATTTTTCTTATTTCTAGGTCCTCTTTTTGGTTTTGCAACAACAAATGTAATGGTCTGGGTATCTACAAGAACAAGTACATCAAGGGACGCACAACAACTAGGTGGTTTAGTTATTATGCCATTAATATTCATATTATTTGGTACATTTGTAATGGCAATCATGTTATCGTGGAAGGTTTTGTTAATAGTTATATTGGTTTTAATAATTTTAAATTACATTTTAGGAAAAATAGGGATGTCTATTTTGGATAGAGAAAATTGGATAAAATAAAAATAGTAAGGAACTAATACTAATTAATGTGGTCTATGACATCCACCTGAATGTGATGCCCAACCCTCATGACCTATTCCTGTATGAGTATCGAATGATCCTGAAACTAGGACTGCAGATAATAAGATAATAAATACTGGAATAAATGGTGTCAATAATTTGAAGTAATATCCTAATTTCTTCATATAATCTTTAAAGAACAGTTTATTATAAATTTTATTCCAATAGAATTTATAAAAGTGACTTCTGAATTAGTTATCTATCTTTTATTAAGATAAATTAAATAGATTAAGTATTTTAGATGCTAAAGCTGCCGCACCAAATCCATTGGCAATATTTACTACTCCAATACCTGGTGCACATGTTTGTAATGCTGTTATTAATGCACTTTCTCCTCCTCCTTTATATCCATATCCAACTGGAGATGGAACTGCGATTATGGGTAGACGTGTTTGACCTGAAATAACTGGAAATAAAGCACCTTCCTGACCAGCAACAATAATTAAACATTTAATATTTATGTTATTTTCGACTTCTTCCAAAGCTGGTTGAAATCTGTGATAACCTGCAACACCTATATCCTGATAGCTTTTACAGGAATATCCAAAAAATCGTACACACATAATAATTTCTTCAACAATAAATCGATCTGAGGTACCACCTGAAAAAATTGCCACTGATAATTCATTTTTTGGTTTTTCTATTATATCTGAATGAATGATCATGGTTCTACTAAAACTATCACATTCATACTTCCATCCGTTAAGGTTGATATGTTCGATGATATGATGTATTTGCGTTTTGGTAATACGAGTAATTAGGGCTTGATTTGATTTTTTCATGATTGAATTTATTGCTATGATTATATCTGTGATTTCTTTAGGTTCTGCTAGGATAGCTTCAGGTATGCCTGTTCTCTTATATCTATCAAAATCATGATTTACATTCATTCTTTATCACCTAGGGTTTTGAGTTTATTCTTGGCGAGTTCTAACAGTATGTGTGATAATCTAATAGGGGATACATTCAATTCTTCTGAAAATTTAATCAAATCATCAAATTCTATTTTATCTGAATATGTACTACTTTTGATTCTTAATTCAAGATTGTTTTTTTCTGGAAAATCGATATTAATTTGTTTAACATTTCTATCTCCAATGTGTCTGTTAACATCAAATATACGAACTCCTAGAGTACCGGTTAATTTCATTATTTCTTCTGCCATAAATTCTAATTGCTCATTTTTGGAAATTACCCTTAAACAATAAGCTGGTCGGTTTTTTTTCATAATGATCGGATAATAAGATACATCTAAAGCCCCAAATCTCATTAATTTTTCCAATGTATAACCCATTAATTCCCCTGAAATATCATCAAGATTTGTTTCAATTATTGATGTTTTACTTGGGGTTGTTGTTGTATGACCCAATCTTAAACGTAAGAAATTTCCTCTATCATTCCATTCTGAGTTACCAAATCCAAGAGATGATCTATCCCATATTGTTTGATTTGATATTTTAAATTGCTTGCTTAAACTATATAATATTGCAATTCCAGTAGGTGTTGTTGCTTCACCTACTGGTCCCGTAGTAGAAATTAATTTGGAATTTCTTAAAATATAATCTACCGCTGGACTTGGTACATGAATTAATCCATGTTTTGTATTAACTATACCTTGACCAGTTGCTACAGGAGAAATGATAATAAATTCGATATTTAGATTTGATAATAGATAAGCCACACCAACAATATCAATTAACGTATCATAGGTACCTAGTTCATGTAGATGAATATCTTCAGATTGATGGACTTCTTTTTCTGCTTCTAATAAAATATTAAATGCATCAACTGCAAACTCTTTGTATTTATTGTCTATGGTCAATTCAGAACAGAGTACCTCAATATAATTAATTATCTCACTTATTTCTAACCTTTCCATATTTCCATCAATATGTAAATTGATCCCATGGAAATCGTGATGCTTTTTTTCACTGATTTTAACTTCTATGGGATGCTTGGTTACTTTTTGAATTGTAACTGTTAGATTTTTTACTGTTTCATCTCTATATTCCATAAACCCCAGCAAAGCAGCAAAAATCATATCTCCTGAACATCCGGCTAATGCTACATCGATTGCTAAGACATTTGATGGCTTCATCCTATTGAACTTAAGAATTAAATCTATTAATCTTATTTGAAGGAAGTCAAAACTTTTCCAAAAATTTTGAAAAGGATATTCAATTTTAACTAGTTAAGAAATAATATTCACATAAAGTGTACTTTTTAATAGAAATACCAGTATTCAAAAATAAATTGTAAGAATAAAACAAATTCCAATTGTTTAAAACCATTCATAATTAGTTAAATAACGATAAAATTAATACTTAATTAATCTCATGTAATATTAGAATGATAAATACAGAAATTAATTCTGATAGAGCACCTACAGCAGTTGGATCATATCCTCATGCAAGAAGAGTAGGAAATTTTTTATTTTTATCAGGAGTTGGTCCAAGAAAAAAGGATAGTAACAAAATTCCGGGTGTTACTTTAAATGAAAATGGAGATATTATTGATTATGACATAGAATTACAATGTCGAAGTGTTTTTGATAATGTGAGATATATTGTAGAAGATGCAGGTGCTAAATGGGAAAATATAGTGGATGTAACAGTATTTTTAACCAATATTGATAAAGATTTTTCGATCTATAATAAGGTATATGCAGAATATTTTGGTGATGTTCGTCCTTGTCGTACTACAGTTGAGATTAATAAACTACCAACTCCAATTGCCGTAGAATTAAAGGTTATTGCTTTAATTTGATTTAAGAATTTTATGTATACTTTGGTTTTAAGGAATCAGAACGTACTAAAATATACTTTCCTGTCTAATGATTTATTTTGGTCAAGGTTATAGCAAAATTTGTTAATCTACATGTTGGTAAATGAGTTTGCTATTATGTTGCTAGCTTTAATAATGTGTCTAGTAGCTACTTCAATTATACATATTAGAACAAAGACTTCCCCATTGATGGAGATTAAATTACTAGCAATAGGATTTTATTTTTTTAGTATTGCGTATATTTGTTTTTTACCAACAACAATATTAAATTCACCAAGTGAAACAAAGATTGCTGTAGATGAAACTGGTCTTTTATTTTTTAAAATAGCTACTGGCTTTATTACAATTGGTTTATTTCTGATTTTATTAGGTATCTATTTACCATCTTTTCAATTAAGTTACAAATCAATCTCTTTTCTAATTCTAATTATTTATATATTTGTTGGATCATTAGTTTTTAATTTTCAAATTAACCAATATATGATCGGTGAACGACTTTACATTGAATATCCATTCTTTACAAGTCTTTTTATTTCTTTGTCACAAGGTACAGTATTTTCAGTTATAATTTGGAGAATAATTCGAATTAAAAAGATTTTACAATCAAAAGAATCTATATTTTTATCAAATACTACCGTATTTCTCGTTTTGTTTTTTGGGATTACATCAAGTCTAGCCATTTCAATCCCATCTTTATATCCAAATTCTGTATTTCCAACTTTCACTAATAATTTAATAATTATTTTTTTATTTTTTCACTTTGCATATGCTTTTTATCATGATACAGCGTTTTTATTTGTTGAAGCCGTAAAATTTCAAGGTGTTGTTATCTGCAGTAAAAATTCAGGTATGGTCTATTTTTCTAAAAGTTATGTATTAGATTTACCTTCCGATCATTTATTATCCGCTTTATTAACTTCATATAATATTTCACTAAACTCATTGGTTGGAAATTTAGAAACGAATAGTTATAAAGTTATTAGTTATCAGGATCGAGTGTTTCAGATTTATTCTGGCAAT
>JAOUKW010000529.1 GCA_029882335.1 Candidatus Heimdallarchaeota archaeon
ATCGAAATCTTCATCCTTGTTCGGTAGTAAGGTTCCAGTTGATTTCTAATGGTCAATTTCTTACCTAATAATTTATCAAATTCCATTTTGTGTAATTATTTCTCATTATGTAAGTTATATGCGGATTACTTCATCGTTGTCTATTATATTCCAATTCAATTGTCAGCATTGATACAAAAAAATGTTTTTTCTACGCAACATACAATTCTCATCAAGTTGATATAACATGTAAATTTGCCTATTTTTATAAGGATGAGGTACAATACTAAGATATTTTGAAATATATTATTCTATAATTTGTAGACAATAGTATACCAATAAAAATTTGACTTGTTGTTGTCCAAAAATTCTCAGTTATGGCTTGTTATTCCATTACTCGTAATAATTGATAATTTCAATATTGCATTATTATAGTGCTTTCATTTTCAAAAATTAGGTTGGAGTTTAATATCTTTATTTCTAATTATAATTCCATACAGCCGTTTTCATTGAATCGACGTATTACTATTTTGATTGTTATGAAGTATTTTTCTACATCTAGTTACTTATAATCTCCAGTAAGATACTATTGCAAATTTTAACAAGTTCAAGTCGATAGACCCTACATTACACCTTGATGTTATCAACTCGAATTATTTGATTATCTTTTTTATATTCTTATCAAAGATTCTATTTGCATCCTATCACGAGATGATGTTTCTTCTATTTTATCACACAACGTGCTAAATTCAAACCAAATAAGGTGTAAATCAAATAAAAATTCTATCTATTATTAGGAAACTTTTTAATCAAATTTCAACACGTTAACTCAATGAAACATCGAGGGATATATCTCATCATTATATTGCTGTTTCTCTCACCCGTGAGTTTGACGAATCAAGCTACAGGAAAGGGAGAAATTGCAACTAATATCACTACTACTGCTATTACTGCGGATACATTTGTCACCAAATGGGATACTATAAAATCAGGAGTCTCTACTTCTAATCAAATATCACTTCCACTAGAGTCATCTGGTACCTACAATTTCATAGTCGATTGGGGCGATGGTACTACAAATACTATAACTACTTGGGATCAAGCAGAGACAACTCATACCTACACCACTGAAGGTGTCTACGACGTTACAATCAATGGAAATATGAATGGCTGGAGATTTAATAATGGTGGTGACAAATCTAAAATCATAGAGATTTCACAGTGGGGCAATATGAGTCTAGGTAATTCAAATGGATATTTTTATGGTTGTAGTAATCTAGTTCTTACTGCAACTGATGCACCAGATTTAACAGAGACTACTACACTTGCGTATGCATTTGCTCTTGCAACTAGGTTAGGCAGTGCCGGAAATATGAATAACTGGGATGTATCCCGTGTCATTAATATGACTTGGATGTTTAGGGATGTGACCTCATTCAATCAACCCATCGGTAATTGGGATGTATCCCGTGTCGCAGATATGAGCTACATGTTTAGTGGGGCAACCTCATTCAACCAACCCATTGGTAATTGGAATGTATCCAGTGTCGATATTATGGATAGATTGTTTGATAGTGCAAGGTCATTCAACCAACCTATTGGTAACTGGAATGTATCTAGTGTCAACAGCATGAGCGACATGTTTAATATGGCAACCTCATTCAACCAGCAGATAGGTAACTGGAATGTATCCAGTGTCACTGATATGCGTTGGATGTTTTTTAGTGCGAGTTCATTCAACCAACCCATTGGTAACTGGGATGTATCCAGTGTCACTATAATGAGTGGTATGTTTATTGGAGCTAGTTCATTTAACCAACCTATTGGGAACTGGGATGTATCCAGAGTCGTTGATATGAGTCGTATGTTTGCTTATGCAAGCTCATTCAACCAACCCATAGGAAATTGGGATGTATCCAGTGTAACTAGTATGTGGGATATGTTTGAAGGAGTTACTCTCAATGTTACTAACTATGATAATCTTCTTAAGGGGTGGTCTGCATTGAATCTAAAATATGGAGTGACATTTGGTGCAGGCTATTCTAAGTATCATAATGCTACAGCTAGACAATACATCATAGATACCTTTAGGTGGACAATTACAGACGGAGGTGTAATCGAATTTATTTCACCTGATGTGTCCTCTCCATCAGATTTTACCTATGAATCTAATAGCCTTGGAAACAAAATCCAATGGACTGTGGGTGATGTCAATCCATCTGTCTATAATATCACTCTGGATGGATCAATTCATACATCTACAACCAGTTGGACTAATGGCACTATCACAATATACGTGGATGGATTGGAAGAGGGTACTTATATTTTTATTATTAATGTTTATGATATGGATGGAAATCTAGCAACAGATACTGTATCAGTAATTGTTTATAAAGAGACAGTCGCACCCACAATAAGCTCTCCAAATGATCTCACTTATCAATATGGAACCATGGGTCATCAAATCCAATGGATTGTGGGAGATGTTAATCCATCTGTCTA
>JAOUKW010000530.1 GCA_029882335.1 Candidatus Heimdallarchaeota archaeon
TAAGAGAAAGTGCCTCTGCTACACCACCGTCTTTAATAAAAAGAACAGTGTCTATTATACTAGGTATCACACCTAATTCAATTCTACTAATAAACCGTTGAATTGCATCAATTGGTTGAGTTCCATGAATAACACCAACCATTCCTATACCAGCTAATCTCATATCTGTGTATACCTTGAAATCATCGTTCTTTCTAATTTCATCAAATATAACATAATCCGGCCTCATTAGAAGTAACACGTCACCAACCTTTTCAATATCTTCTTCTAATATTGTAAACTGTGTTACTCGATCATCCAATTGTAAATCTCTTGGTTTTTCAATTGTTTTTATTATCTTTGCTTTATCAGCATAAAAAATTGCCAATGCTGAAGCGAATGTTGATTTTCCGTGTCCAGGTGGCCCTGCAATTAATATACCTTCTGCTCTTTCTTCAAGTCGTTTAATTAATTTACTTGGTAAATGATATGATTCTAGATTCTTTTGTATTGTGGGTTTGACTATTGTAATTTCATGTGCATCTGAAAATGGAGGATATGTAATAACTATTCTATAATCATTTAACTGAATGATTTGAACTAATTCATGTTCATCTTCCACAATAGCATCCTCATGATTTATTATATCATCTGCTAAATCAATTAAATCATCTTTGGATAAAATTTTTGAATTAATTGGTTCTAATTGCCAAATACCCGGTTTTCCATGCTTAGCTAATGCTTGTAAACGTTCTCTCAAGTGTACACTCATGGTATTTGGAAACACTTCAAATAATGATTGCAATCTAAGCATATGATTTAATAAATTTGTTAGGATGTAAACTAATCGATTGTGAACACTACAATCCACTGGATTCATTTGAATATTAGAAGATGTTAGATTATAAATTATTGTATAAATCAGAATACTTACTTACAATAACATCTAAAGTAACTAACATTAATGAGAGAAACATATTTGGTAATAACATGTTTTTGAATTTCTTAGCAGTATCATAATTTGGATTCCTTAATAGAGGTATTCCTGTTTTTAATAATAGCAAAATAAAGGAAAGAACTGCGAAAACAAATATTGGACCAAAGGTTGAAGTAAATAGTGGCACAGTAGCAATCAAAATCGCTAAAGCCACTAACAATATTGCAATTTTTGCTGCTTTCTCCTTGCCATATTTTACTGCTATCGTCTTGACATCATGTAATTTATCGCCAGTAACATCCATAATCCCTTTTACAACTTCTCTGGAGGTATTTAAAATTGCAGAAATGTAAAATAAATAAATAGATGGACTCCAAACGGATGGTGGCCAAAAGTGCTTCCAACCGCTTGCAACTACATCTCCGTATAGAAAGGCAGATGTTGCAGTTATTCCTACTGCAATATTTCCAATAAATCCTGTTTTTTTCAATTTTGAATTATATAATAAAGAGAGAACAAGAGTTGAAAACATGATTATTATTGCTCCACTACCAAACCATAATCCAGCTGTTGTTCCTATGATAAATAATGAAATAGCATATAATTTTGCTGCTTTTAGTGACATTCTACCTGAAGGTAGGGGTCTATGAGGGGCATTGATTTTGTCTAATTCTAGATCTTCCAAATCATTATGAACCATTGCAATACCTATGTAAGTAATTGGTACTAATGATGCGAAGATATATTTCCACCATATGAAATTCGGGTCTGAATACCATATTCCGGTGATGACCATAGAGGTTACCATAATGACATTTGGTGGTCGAATTATCCTAATATAGTCTAATAAAGCCAATATTTTCATATAATAAAACTACAATATAAGGTAAATTAAATTATACCGAAATTTATATGAATTCGTTTTGAAATATAAAGCTAGCTTCACCAGTTCTCATAATCGATCATACTTTTTTCCCATTTAAAGCCGTGTGTATTTACAAAACGTTTAGTATGTGCAATATTTTTTAACTTTGTTTCAGAAACCTTGAGATATGATACATCACCTACTGTATCAAGCATACCTACCACAAGAATTTTTTTAGATTCTTTACTGATTTGGATTAATTCCCTCATATCAGTCAATGGTATAAATCCACCTTCTTTTAATGGAATTACGTAGTATTTAGCACCGTCTTTATTTGGTGTTGCAGCTCTTTCATATAATCGAAAGAAGAATGAACTTCCAACTCCTAGGTTTACAATATATCCTCTATTTCGTAAGTCTTTATAGACCTGATATCGTATCATAAAGTTATCTATTTTTTTTGAAAAGTATTTTGAAATTTGTTGTGAAGTTAACCTGTTTCCATTATCTTCTACAACAATTCTATCTAATTCCAGTAGGTGTAAAGTTTCAAAACCATTTAATTTAACTCCCTTCTCATTAGGAAAGCCGTAATAACCTTTATTGTATAATGTAATTGCATTGTTTCCAGTTGTTTGTATGAATTCATCCTCAATATAACCTGGTATATTTTCGTATTTACTCATTAATTTCTTTCC
>JAOUKW010000531.1 GCA_029882335.1 Candidatus Heimdallarchaeota archaeon
GCGATTAATCTTATTAAATTTATTATTTTATGTGAAATCAAGATATTCAAGTACATCAGAAAGTACGATCCTGTATATCGCATTGTTTTTACGAACTGGACTACATTGGTATTTTTCAATTCTAATTAATCCACTTTCCATTAAACAATATTTAGTATCTATATTTGCCATCATATCTTTTTTAGATTTTATTTACTCATTATACATAGCAAGTCAATTATACAGGGCATATTCCTATACCAATAAAACAATATATCTCTTCCCAGCAATTCTTACAATATTTGGATTAGTACTCGGAATGACTGGTTTTATAACCCTCATGATTGTTGATTCACCGAATTTATTTATTTTATTTAATTATATTTCAGCAAGTATTTTTGTCATTGGAATTTATGGATATAGAAACTACCCAATTGACGAAATAAAGGATATTGTCTATTCCAAAAATATGTTCAAGATATCAATGAAAGCTGGAATTATTCAACCCACAAACCAACAAACGCCCTATGAACAAAACCACAATCAATCTCATCAAATGGATGGTGTAAAACCAATGGAAACACCTGCTAAAGGAGGACCCGAGAATAAACAAGCAACTGAAGACAGACGTTGCTGCCAATTACATGGAAGACTGGGAGATCAATATTGTAATATGTGTGGAAAATCAATCCCTACAGAGTGGATTGTAACTGCTAAATAATACAAATATCCACCTTTGATAAACAAAGTTTAAAATTTCATCAAACATCGAGAATACAATGAAACTGAAGAATTTCCTGTCAATAGTAATAATTATTTTGATGTTTTTTACTAATTCATCAGCTCAATCGCTAAAACTAGATAGATACATAGGGATGGAATTAACATATGCAAATACTACAAAGACCTATTACCAAAATCCATATAGTCAATCCTATGTTATAACGGCAGAGCACGAGGAGGAAAAACAATACAATTTTCTACAAAGCAAATCTATTGCAAATCAATCTTGGATTTCTGGAACTATGCATAGAGAATCAGAGCAAGATTTGTATACCAGTGATCTTGAATATAACAGCTATTATGTTCAAACAGTAGAATTACATAGCGAGGAGATCACTTCATTTAATTGGTCACTAGCCAATGATTATTGGAATAATATCTCAATTGCAGGCCTTCCCTTTGTTAATTATCGCCCATCTGATTCTATTTTCAACAAGGTTGCATTAGAAGATGGATCTACTACTTATACACCATATCTATCATATTTTAGTACGATTGTATCCCAACATACTCTAAAATTACTAGATAACATCCATGAGAATATGAAGTACAAAATTGAACAAATCGAAGAAGTAGAATTAGATTTGGAATTTGAAACAATACTTAATGATTATAGATTGGAATACCTGGTAAAAGGTTCAATACCAGATTATTACTATTTCACGATGGATGAAAATTCAGTAAATACGGTAGATGATTACAATTTACTGGAAATAGAAGGAAAATCAGTGTTAGAATTCCACAAAGATGGATATTTAAAGGAAAATTCAATGATTTGGAAATTAATTTTTAATGGAACTACCTTTTTTGATTACATGCAGGTGACAGAACTGGAAGGTGACATCGACCCAGTAGTAATTTACATATTTACCACTATATTTCTGTTTGTGGCCTTCTTATACTATTTATTCAAGAGAAAATATAAGGCTTTAAACTAAAATCAAAGCAGATGACTTATTTAGACATTAAATAAGAGATTTTTGGCAGAATATAATGAATAATCAATATAAAAATTATAAAATAACAATTTTGTTGAAGAGAAATGTTTTGGTATTTTTCCTTGCATATGTTGTAGTTAACATACTTGAATTATTGATTTCACCTATATTGGATAATCCAAATACTCATACCAAGACCTTTGAATTTTGGCTTATTGCGGATTTATTATTGTTTATTATCACGTTCAGAGCAATTCTTTTTGCAATTAATCTATATGACATCAAACAAATGATGAAATATCTTGAAATAATCGATTTCAAAACAAATAATATAACAAATAATAGTAATCGATTAAATCAATTAATCTTAGATATCCCCACACATTCTATCGAAATTATCAAGAATTCAGTAAAATGCTTTATAATCGTCAAACCACGAGAAATTAATTGGTTATTTTACAACACACCTATTATGAAAATCGCAGTAGCAATAGAGAATAAACAAAATCTTAGAGAATTAATCCCACTAGAATCTTATTTCAAAGAAAAAATTGAAGAAATAACAAATTTGAATAAACGAGAAGAGCTAATGAATGATCTGGAAAAAATAATGATATTAGAGACCAATTCAAGTATAAGAGACGAAAAATTAGTATTTGAGTTGTCTTCTGACTACGGCTTTCAATCATTCAAAGATATCATCAACCTTTTTGAGTATTTTTCCAGATAAGTAATGATATGAGGAAAATGAATTAGTTATAGTTATTTATATA
>JAOUKW010000132.1 GCA_029882335.1 Candidatus Heimdallarchaeota archaeon
CTTACCCTCGCCCATGACCCATGACATCCTTCTAAATCATAATGTAGATGTAGTTACCATATCTGATAAATCCAGTCTTTTGATGAACCTTCATCATCAAGTACTATCAAGATTAATGCCTAATATCCAAATTCATAATGTATTTGATCGAGGAGAAATTTCTGATTATTTCCAGAATAAGATACAAAAAAAGAATTCTATTGAAGAAGTACTTCTAGAATTCTCTAAATATCCAAAATATTTAGAACATTTAGATATCGAATTTAGTAGAATTACTAATCTATCCACGGATAAATTAGATTTTATTAAGGATAAGAGTGTATTTCTATTCACTGATGGAACGTACAAATCAATTGATTTATTACCATTTTATGGCTCAATTTCTCCTATGGAGTTTTGGAATAGATTTGATCTTTCCGATCCTATGATTAAAAGAGCGAAGGAGATTAGTATTAATGTTGATCTTGATGAAGGATATCAACATCTTATTATGCAATATTTATATTATGCAGGACCAACGGAGATTGAAACAATATCTAATGACCTGAAACTTGATATAGTTATGGCACAAAAGTCTATTTTTGAATTACAAAGACAACATCTCGTTTTGTCCGGTTATTTCATTAATTCCGATAAGGAATACATTCTTACTGAAGATCGAAATGCTATTGTATCTCATAAATATGATACTAAGGAGATTACAGATGATAAATTTCAATATTTTCGAAGAAAAATCATGTACCTATTAGAACCAATTAATACAACATCATTAAACCTTGAAGATTTTCTCATTCAGTATGGTCCTACAAGAAGCCCGATAGAACTAGTGGAACGATTTAGTCAATTTAACTGGAGAGATCTGAGAAATTTACTAACAAAACGGATAATTTACTTTGGTCGATTTATGGGTGGTAGATTAGTTTTTGTACATCACAAAGAGATTGATGATTTCATTAGAATTGGAAGAAAGATACATAATCTAACAGAAAAACAAATCACATTATTAGAACTAATTTCATTACATTCTGGTTTGACGATGAAAGAATTAACTCACCTACTACAGTGGAATAGATCAGAAGTACAAGAAGAAATAAAATTTTTAGAAATTGAACTATTTATCAGTAGAATTGGCTATGATCTGTCAATGTCACATGGGGGGACTTCAGTACCAAGATATGTCGCTCTACGCGAAGTTCAAATTACTGATGAATCAAGGAGAAATTCACAAATAAATATCATTAATCGTTGTATCGAATGGTATGGACCATTATCTCTAAGTGAATTAATTAAATTAACCAGAATAGAATACAACGAATTAGAAAATTTACTAAATACTTTGAATTTAAGAAAATTAATTGTTAATGAACAATTATATTATACTACAGATCAATTAATCGAGGAATTAAATTCTTTTGAACAACCACCGGATGAAAATATAAATATTTTAACACCTCTTGATCCTTATTTTTACTTATCTACCGGATATACATATACCAGTCAATACCCAAGACAAACCAAATTAAGTATATTATCGAAAGGAAAGATACAGGGTTCAGTAGATATTCGTATACCTGATAAAGATACGTTTCAAATTCTTAATTTGCAGATTTACTCAAAACATAAATTTGATTTTGATTTTATTCGAAAAGTTGGTTTGAAATTAATGGATATTGGAAAGAGAGGTTTTCATTCATATCTAGTAAGCATAGAGGAGATTAATCTAAAACCTATACTCAATCCAATTAATCATGCTCTTGTATCAACCTTGGTAAGTGTTGGTTTTCAACAGATTGGTGATTATCTTGTGGGAGGTATTCAAAACATTGGAAGTTATACTATTAAGGATATAATTGATGTTAAAATACTTAATCTACAGAAATTAGAACCGGAAAGGTATTCTTCCGTTGATGATTTAATCAATAAACAAGGTATTATATCTCCACTTGACGCTTTAAATAAACTTAGCTTTGATATGAAGGATAAACAACTGCATATATCAAGTGCGTTAAGAATTGGTAAATTGCATTACATAAATGGAATGTTAATATCTGATGATCTATTAATCATTGATAAAAACAATACACTACCCTCAAACGAGTTAATTAAATTACTTGATGAGCCGATTACCATCGATGAGCTTACAAGAATATTGAATATTAAAAGAGAAGAAGTTAGATCTCAAATTAATCATTATTTGAATAAAGGTCTCATAGAACAAGTTTCTCCTTACGCAACAACACCTGAATATCGTGTGATAAAGAGAATTAAACCGATAACTCGTAAACAACTAGTAATTAATTATATAAAATACATTACTTCAAAATATGGTCCCATTACATTTATTGATATTTTCAATCAAATTATACAATATATTGAACTTTCAAGGACTGAAGTACTAGTGTATCTAAGCATGATGATTGAAGATAAGATGATAAACTCATCTAATGTTCAACTAACATCTGATAGTCAAGATTTAGTATATTTTATGCGAGAACAGGAAAATCTATTGAAGGATCCTACCCGTCAAAAATATTTTGAAAAATGGAGTGTAATACCATCTGATAATATGCTAATCAATATAAACCAATCAGAAACCCATATAATTCTGTATTATGGAAGTCCAATTATTTCACTCCAAATTAAAATAGAGTTAGATATTGCAATTATTGAAGAAATAAAATTTCATGATATAACAATTGTTGATGAACTATATGATGAAAATGAAGCATTTTTAATATTAGAACGATACTTAATCAGTTTAGGATATAAACAAATAAGCATAAAATCAATAGAAAATGCAAACCCGTCATTTTGGCTTGAATTAAGTAATTAGGTGGATAAAATGATCGATTTCCGCGACTTAATTCGAATTTGGGTAAAAAAACAAGTATATGATATCAAACCTAATTTATATCTAGATAAAAAAATTGAGCTAGTTGTTGATAAAGGGATCATGATCTATGGGAATTTTGGCATACAGGCTAGAACAGGATTGAGCAGTAAAAATACAGTTCGACGTCAATTAAAAAATTGTATTCAGATGCCTTGGAACAACGTGAATCGATACTTTAGTTATGAAAATCTATCTTTACTCAAGGAGTTATATAAAAAACAATCAGAAAATCAGGATCTATTAAATTTCATGCAAGATGTAAACGGGAAATCCATTTCATCAATTGAAAGTTTCTTAGATCTTCCCCCGTTAGAAGTTAAAAATTTATTAAAAACAGAACAGAAAAATTGGCAAATCTATTCCAAAAATGATATTGTTTGGAATATTGATACATACACCCAGCAATATCATAGTGAAAAAAATATTGGTAACGAAATTATAGAAAAAATTATTCTTAAATTACTTAATTCCTATCCTCTCATCAAATTAGATCAACTCAAGTATTTTGTTGATTTAGATGATTACACACTCAATAAAACCATAAAAAGATTAAGTGATAAAAATCTAATAAAGAAAAGAATTACAAGACAGGAAAATATTGATGAATTAATTTGTCTAAAAGATGAAAAATTGGATATTTCAGATATTGACTGGGATGAAGCACCAAAATTTATTTTAGAAAAAAGAGATTTTATGGTAGAATTATTGAAATTAAATGTTGAGTTTAAAGATATTCCAGGTAACTATTGGTTCTTTATGAAAGGAGTCCCCCAAATAACTTTTAATCTGAAATCAATACCAAAAATGTATAAATATCAGATTTATGGCATTTATCGCCTTGCAACAATAACAGAGGATTTAAATCAAATTTTAGATGAATTAAACAGTTTATTTGAATTTTATAAGATAAAAGTAGATAATAATTATAAAGATCAAACAATTACAAATCGAGTGATAAAGTCACTAAAATTTCTTTTGAAAAGAGGTTATCAATTAGAGAATAAGGAATTAATAAGATACTTAAATCAAGGAATGGATGTAAATCAATCAGAAAAACCAAGTGAAGATCGTGGAAATAAATTATCAATAAATTTAAATCAATTATATTCGAAAATAATTGAAAAACAGATCAATATGAATCTAAGCCCATTAGAATTATTATCCTTAATGGGTCCGTTTGAGAGTATAGAATCTATTTGTATTCGTACAAATACTGCACCTAATGATTTGAACTTAGAGGATATTGCATTTATATCAGGTATAGACAGTAGGAATCAATTTGTACCCATTGATCTAATACCTGTTGTTTTATCTGGATGGCCGAGAACAGGTAATTTATCACTAATAGATAACCAAATCATTAAATCAATTGGCAATGGTTTGACTTTAGATGAGTTGGTAAAAAAAAGCAAATTACATGCAAATAAAATTAAACAACGACTTCTTTACTTAGAGAAAATTAGAATATTAAAAAGAAGGATCTCTATAGATTTAAATATTGATAAATGTATTTGGGAACCCTTTCATAAAGGTCTTGATCTACCTAATCATACAATCGAAAGTAAGTCTATGGTATCAATTGGTAAAATTCTACATTTATTACTTGGATTTAACTTCCCACTGACCAAATCTCAATGTATAAAATATTTAGGTATAACTGCATCCGAGTTTGAAAGAATAGTTAGTAATCTGATGAAAAAGAATTTAATTACTGAAGGTTACTTTTTAGAAATTAAAGAACCTCAGTATATTGCGACCTCTCTTTTAGATAACCAGACATCTGAAGTGATTGATGAAGAAGAAAACTATTTGTCGGATACTATACAGTTATTCCCCATGCAAGACCCAATCACCCAATTTAACCTACCTACATTAATTATGAGTCATTCACATCTGCAATTAACCAAAAGATTACCTGTTGAGGCAGAATATTGGTTTGTATTGGATAACGGAATGCCTGTTGGATATTTAATTAAAACCCATTGTAACTTGAACTTAATTGATTATGAGATAGAAATATTAGTGGTTAAAGAATATGAAACAAATTCTTTCATTTCAGATCTCATTCAAAAAATAGTTAGTTTACTACGATCATGGTATAACGCTGAATTAATGATAACTACTATTAATAATCAACCAATAAAAAGTAATAAGTGGGAAGGATTACATTTTATGATAGAGGCAATTGGAGTAAAAATGAAGTAATTTTTATGAGATCAATTGCTCTATGAATAAACCAGCTATGGTACAAAATAAGGGTATCGTTAAATTATCTAACCCGAATGGTGAAATTAATTCGACAATAGAACTAATAACCGCAATACTCAAAGAAATCAAGAGAATGGTGCTAAATTGATAATCAAACAACCCTAATGCATGATATAAAGATAGAATGACTATTAATACAATAAATGTAACAATAAATGCAGCTAGGGTACCTTCTAATGTCTTTTCCAAATTTAAAATCTTATTCTTACCATATTTCACTCCAATGATATTTGCAAATGCATCCCCAAATACCACTGGCAGAAATCCCACTTGTAATAACCATCCCATATCAAAAAAGAAGTAAATTAATAATGTCAATGAAATTGAATAATATACAACACCAAGTGAATTACCTGTTTTAAAAACATCTAATTTGAATTTAGGAATGGGTGAGAGAGGACAGGTAAAAAATGTAAATAATATAAATGAAACACCAATCAAAGTAGGCAACCAGTTGACACTGAATAAAATTGGACATAGGATAACTAATCCTCCTATTGCAATATGGATTACCTTTCTTGCCATAAATCCAGATATCTTCTCTGATTTCCTCAATTTTGTTATATAATATATTACACCCAGTATGTATAGATACGTGACTGGAATCAGTAATAGATCAATCAATGTCAATCCCATATTTTTAAATGATAATTTAGTATTTTAATTCTATCGCGAGTCTGATTTAAAACAATGCACTAAATAAAAAAAAATATTTCTAATATAATCGTATTTTATTACAAAATGAATGTGTGAGTATTTAGGAATAAAATAATGTAAGTATCTATTGTAAATGCTTCAAAAAGAAAGTAGTGATGCTCTCATAACAAATAATTTTATTCTTAAACTTAATAATATCATGACCTTCGTCATCAAATATCAATAATTCACTTATTTTACCTTTATCTGTCATAGTCTTATTGATTTCTTCTGATTCATCCACGACCACTCGAGGATCATTTCTACCTTGTATTATTAATAATGGTGATTCAATCGAGTCTACATACGTTTTAGGTGATCTCTCGATAAAGAAATCTTTATCCTTTTCAGGATGGCCTATCGTAATGTCGAAATAAGACTGCCAACTTGGTGGTAATCGATGATAAAATCCAATTAAATCATAAGGACCAAATAAATCGCAACCAGCACTCCATAATTCTGGATGCCTTGCCATTAATGTCAATGTCATATATCCACCATATGAACGACCCATAACAGCTCTCCTTGTAGAATCAATCAAAGGATCATTTTCAAGGAATTTTAATCCTTCAATATGATCTAATCTATCATTACCACCCCAATCCTTATCAACCATTTTCATGTAATTGAACCCATATCCCGTAGAACCACGAACATTGGGGACAAATACTGCAAATCCATGTAATGTAAGAAATTGAATAATTGGCATGGAAAACCAAGTAAAATCAGGTCTTTCCTGACCCTGAGGACCTCCGTGAATATAGACTACCAATGGTCGTGGTCCCTCAAAACCTAGTTTGGGTGATGGTCGATATAATCTTGCAGAGATGAGTAATCCGTCAAAACTGGTATAATTCGCATTTTCTCCCTCAGACAAATAATCTTGATTTATGCCAAGAATTCTTTCATTAGATAACTGCTTACTCGTAATTTCACCTTCATTTAATTGTAAAATAAATATTTGAGATGGCATTGTTGCCTTTGTATAAGACACAACAACTTCCTTCACCGATTTCTCAATATCAACTTTCATTTGATCCCAAGATAAACCAAGAATAACTCCATTTGTTATGGGCTCATACTTTCCAATAACATTGTATTTTATTGACATCTTTTTCTCATCAGGTAGATATTCAGCAAGGTACACTTCAGAACATCCATCTACATTATAATGAATAAAATATACATCATCATATAGTCGTTGTAGTCCTTCCATTACTTGATCCATCTCGAAATTAGTAAACCCAATCTCTTCTAAATTACCTGATCCATCTAGTGGTAATCTACAAATACTACGTTTATCATTAAATAATGTTGATGTGGTTAATAAAGCAGTATTATTCTCAATGAAGTAAAAATAATACATTCCTGCAAGTATTATCTCCTCATCTTCTTTTCTTTGATCCATTGGAATTCCATATAATAAAGAATCAACTCCTTCTTTATGTAAATAGAAAACACTATCCCCATTGGAATAAACTTCAGAAGTTATCAAAGTTGAATGATCTTTTGTTACACCAGCCAAAAATTTACCATAATCTGTTTTACCATAGGAAATTCTAGTATTATCATTAAAATTAACTTGTAGTAATTCATTTCCCCTTTCTGTTCTGTTATCTATATTGAAATATGCTATATTTGCCTGATGGTCATAATATATCATAATTACCTGCATTCCTGGATATTCATTGAAAATTGGTTCAGGAATACCTCCAGTAAGAGGAATTAAACAAGGTTGATATAATTCATCTCCATTTTGATCTACCATAACCATTATCTTATTCAATTTAGGAAGTAATACAAAATTTGAACCAGCCATTAAATGTGGATTTTGTAAAGCAGTTCCATCTGGTAACAGTGGAGATGGCACACTACCATTGATATCCATATCATAAAGACTATACATTCCAGACATATTACCTATAAAGTAAATTTTTCCATCATGAATTTCTGGTACCAACAATTGTTTTGCAGATAATAAACTTTGTATCGGATATTTGGGATTTAACAAACTCATTTAGCCTTAATTGTATTAAATATATCTAAATATTTTGTTCAAGGATATTCGAATAAGAATAACTAATAATACCATTCAAAACCAAAAATACGTCAAATATAGTACAAAATAATTCAGAGTAAATTAATCAAGACACATTACAACTTCATCAATTTCTTCTTTTCTTGCATTCGCATATCCCTTTTCAACCCGAACTTTAACGAAACCCGATTTTTCTAATACACGAATGGAACCTACATTATCCAATGCAGCTCTTGCATATAGTGGTCTTTCAATGATTTCACTCAGAAATAACTTAAGAGCTAGCGTAGTGTATCCCTTTCCCCAAAACTCTCTATCTATCCAATAAGTTATTTCTGGATCTCCAAACATAATAAATTTGGCAATATGGCCGATAACTATGTTATCTAAGAGAATTGTACGAATCAACACTTTATCATTATTCATGCATCATCACCTAACAGTTCAGATATAGCATCATATACAAACTTTGCAGAATTAACAATAATCAATAATAATATTGCAGATCTTGATTTGCGAAGAGTAGACTTTTCAACTCTATCACCATATGTACTAGCCATATCAATGAGAAATATTATATATTTTAAAATTTAAGCAATTACAAATGTATTTTACCTGATTAATTTGTATATTACTAAAAAGAGAAGAACACCATGAAATTAGTGGGTGTACAAATATTATTTGAATTTATTTTGATAATTGAAGTACTAATTTTATTTTATTAATTGTAGTGAAAATGAGGACGGAGGGATTTGAACCCTCGCTCACGTGCATGTTGGTATGAATAAATAATATTACAAACCCCAAGCACGCATGATACCAAGCTTCACTACGTCCTCAAGATTAACTTATTGAACCAATTGATTTAGAGGTTCAAGTTAAATCCAAATATGGATAATATGGAATTAAGTTTAGTTATTTTTAATCTAATGATAGAAACATAATCTTTCGATTGACCCTAACTAATTTTCATTCAATTCCTTGTTAATTCGTTTTCAATACGTTGGAGTATTTATAGAAGATTACTTTTCTCATAGTTTAATAGAAATACATAATATAAGCATGTCCAAAAATTAATTTATTAGTGAATCAACCTCCTACTCATAATTTTGTGGTTATACCACAAAAAAGAACACAGCAAGGTTTTTAATTTATTATTTTGTTTGTAATCCCGTAAAATGGTTTTTTGAAGTTTAATTTCTCCAAAAACATGCTCTACTTCTGCTCTTAAATAGGTTTTATTGTTTAATTTATACAATCCTGGCATTTTACGCTGCATCCTAACCATAGTATCCATAAGACTAGAAGTACCATGATCTTTGGAATTAGATTTGCATGGGATTACAGGAGTTATATTTTCTTGGTCAAGAAAATTGATTATATTTCCACTCCAGTAAGCTTTGTCAAGATGTACTCTTTTAAGGCCTTGAATTATCCGTTTATACATGTTTTTCCAAACAGAACCAAATAATACAGAGTCATGAGCTTCGCTTTTTGAGGTATCAATACTTACAATTGCTCTGCTAGGTAGGGTAATTGCAATGTGTATTTTACAGAAAATACTAGAACTCTTCAAAATAGTCTTCTTTCCCCATTTTACCAATCTCCAAAAACTTCCAATTATTAATTCAAATCCAGAGCTATCTAAGGCTAAATCTTCATCTCCATTACTTGTTAGTGAATGTCCAGACATTCGTATCCAACTTTTGATACTGGATTGAGGAACTTGATCCCAGTAGTTGTGAAAAGTTGACTTACTGGGAATTTTTTTACAATATCCATCTTCTATCAAAAAATTACATAACCTAAGTTTTGAAGGAAGTTGTCTCCAAACAATGTTATCTGCCCTACCAAAAGCACATATTGCAATAATTACCCATCTAAGACCAACTGGAGGTCTACCTTTTTTTGTTGTTTTTTTTGACTCTGGAAACTTGGGTCTAAGAAAATCTTGATGTAAAATGATGAAATTCTTTAATATGAGAGGGTCTATGATCTGTGTTGGTTTCACTAGTCATTTAAGACCCTCACCTT
>JAOUKW010000133.1 GCA_029882335.1 Candidatus Heimdallarchaeota archaeon
AATCGAGTTGAAAGTAAAGTTTGTGTCTCATTAATTTCTTCTAAAGCAGCACCATAGTTTCCATCAAACATCTTAATCTCTGCCTTACAAAGTAATGCATTCACTCTATTGGGATAATTATTGTACTTTTTAGTTACATTTTCTGCAACTTCAAGTAATTTCATAGCCTTTTCCTTATTTCCTGCTTGCAAATAAGATTTTAAGACAAAGCGAATCGCGTTACCCGTTATGAATTCAATTTTATTATCACTGGCTTCCTCATATTCAGAAACTACTTCTTCATATCTACCCAAACTTAACAATGTTTCCATAATATTTGCTCTTGGGGTGGGATGTGTGAAATATTTTTCTTTTACCGGTAGCAATATTTCAAGTGCTTCTTCATATCTTTGCAATGATATTAATTGAGATGCAATATTATTTTGAGCAACATAATAGTATCTGGTGTAGTTATTTTTCAATGCCAGATCTCTACAGATTGTCAAATATCTATGACTTTGTGTAAATTCATGTTTATAAGAATAAGTCAAACTTAAAGTATTTGCGAACATCATTTTAAAGTTAACCAAATTTAAACGGTTTGTGTAATTATAAAAAATAAGTGCATATTCTCTAAATGCTTCATTGTATGACAATTCAAGACTCAAAGCATTAATTATAAATAGAAATGTAAACCAATTTATCAAATTATTTGAAATTATATCTATATCAACTAGCAGTTTAGTAATTTCTTGGTATAACTCTCGTTCATTCATTGATCCTATTATATTTCCTAGTATTACATTTACTAATTGAGTAAAGTATTGGTTATCTGCCATCTCAGATTTGATTGCATTTAATTCATTTATAATAATAGAACGATCTTTATAGTAAATATGAGAATTTGAGTAAAAAAATTTGATAAATGCCCAAATTGGTTCTTTAGTGGAATCTAGGAATTTAACTACTAAATCATCTTCTTCTGCAAGATATAAATTCCAAAAATAAAAAAATTGTATATTCTGTAATTCTTCACCAGAAAACTCATTGTCATTAAGGAATTTCTCAATTGCTCCTGAAATTTGTTTTGCAATACTCTTGAGATTCAAAGTCTCCTCCTCGAATTGAGATATTGCAATTGCTTTAATTATTTTATCTGGTAATAAATGTCTGAAAATTTGAATATCGTTAGGCAGTTGAAGAAATGAGTCCATATGCCAGAATAAACTCTAACATTGATAAATCTTATTAACTTAGTATTAAATATATTTGTGAAACATGAAGTTAATTGAATCTGATATCTAAATATTATAATCAATATACTATAAAAAAAATCAAGTGCTTAGTAAAATACTTTACCTCCAATCAACCTAACTGAATAATTCAAAATAATTTGGTATTATTTTTATTATTACAAAATAAATTAAAATCATATTAATAGATTCAGCTAATATTTGGTTAGTAATTATTTTTGGAAGTTCTATTGCAATGAAAGAGATTGGAACTATATATAAAATAGGTACTGTAAGGCGTTTTAATATCTCTTCACCACTAAAGCTAAAGTGGTACATTCTAGTATCCGTAGAGATACCAACACTTTTTAATTTTTTAAATGTTGATAACGGTATTCCTGTTTTTTTGTATTTCTTATTGAAACCTAAAAAAGATATTAAAATTTGGTTTAGTTTATCCAAATTTTCTTTATCCAAACCTGACTTTTCATTCCCTATGAATAATAAATTATTATTCTCAAGCTCAAGCCCTAAGAAATATCCTTTTTTATTCGTTCTTAATTCATAATAGTGGATATCTGTTACCAAATTATATTGTAAGGTTTTATCGACATTAGATCCTAAATTAGTCTTAAGATCTCTACCTATATACAAACGTCCATCATATATATTTGATTGATATTTATTTAGGAAGGAATGGCGTTTGATAACTAGCAAAGATACAAACAACATAAAGAGAATATATGGTAATTTGTCACTATTAGGTGTTGAAAAGATTATTCGTATTACAATAACCATAATAACCGACAAATTTAACGAATTGATTTGATTTTTTAGTATTCTTATTTTCAATGGAATATGATAATTTGTGATTTTCATAATATCTTTTTGAATTTCAATTTTCATAGGTTGATTTATCTTAGTCAAAATAGTCCAAGATTTTCCCTTTGAAAAATCTACATCCTCTGGTAATACAGGTTTTGGTACATCTAATGGATTTTCTCTTATTCCTAGGTCAACAAGTTTAGCTATAGGTTTCCTCTTTTTGCTTCGTGTAAATTCTTCTTTGCATATTGGACACTTGGAGTCTTTTTTTAACCAAGTATTGATATGTTGTTCATGAAAGTCCTGGTTACAATTATGACAAACTGCTAGTGGTTCATGATCAAAAATAACCGATTTACAGATTTCACAAACCATGTTCATTAAAACCAAATTCTCTACTTCGTATGTAAATATATTGTTAATTTATGATGCAATTGGCAAATCAATAGATTTTCTAAACATTATTTCTCTACATAATTAATGACTTATCGTAATAATTATCAATTATACATACTGATATAATTCTTATTTAATAAATCTCATTTGAATTTTAGATTTTTATTGGTTAAAATTACTTCAAATATATTGATAAAGCAAAATTTGGATAATATACCTGCTTTTGAATCAGTGTTTACTAGATTTGCTTTGAATGATAAAGTATACTTAAGCCCTTCACAATTGGAAGTTTTGTTGTTTTTCTCTCATCCACCTATTGCAGAAAGGGTAAAGTGTTCACATATTTTTGGTCGTACTGGCATAAAATAGTAATTTTAGTAAAATGACGGCTTTCCGGATCTATCATGTATTTTCAAAAGTTAAAAATATCAATTTAATAAATAACTCTACATCTCATATACTTTAGTCATAATTTTCCAGCCATCTTCAAATTTATATAATGAAAAACAATCCTTGGCATACATTTTGGAATCAATGTATAGATCTAAAACTACAGTTGCAAAAGAATTATGTATTTCAACGTTTGTTATGGCATAATCAACTTGACGATCAAAAGATTCAGGTTTAGTCTTTTTTCTTTCCTCAAGTTGGTCCATCCATTGATGGATTGACCAAATTTCAACTTCTTCTCCTTTTCTAACAAACATTGAGAATAAATCATGAACATATTTATTGGTCAATTCTCTATTTGCCTGTCTGTGAATTCCTTCTATATATCCCAATTCAATTGTTTTTAAAACTGAATTTACATCATTCATATATTTATTCACATTCTTTGGTTATTAAATCCTGTTTTTCAATGCAATAAAATTATTTTACATTGTTGGAATAATGGTTTTCAATTGCATCTAATTTGATAAAACATACAAATGTAATGTTGTTGAATGTTACCTAATTCATGAAATTAAATTACAACGGTATGTAATTAATTAAATCCACATAAGAATAAAAATTACTTAATTTTTCACAGTTATTACTATTTCATCTTCAAATAATTCTTCTCGAAGTCTAGATATATAATCAATTAAGGATTCAGGTCCAATTATTTCATTGATAGAGTTATTATTTTCTGCTTCTTTAACAATATTGTATAATTTTCTTACCCTCATAACTTGAGATTGTGAAATTAAGACATATTCTGGGAATTTTATGACTAGATATAAACCAGTAACGCCTATAATTGCCATAGGAATTGGGGTAAATATTGCTATCCATGGTTGTAATAATATCCAGTATATTAACCATGATGCTGAAATAAGTAATAACAATTTTTTTGATCTGATGATGTTTGGATCATTAACTACTGGTTTTACTTTTATGTATGCAATTAATAGATTTATTAAGATTAGAATATTATAAAGATCACTAAAAAGTCTAAAGCTGGTGGAATAAGTAAAATTGTTGAATATGATTCCTGCACCTTTTGGATAAATTGGATAATAACTTCGGGGAATTTCCAAATAAAATACTTTCACATAATTCGGTTCATTTAGTATTTTCCATTGTAGGATCAGTAATATAATTATTATTGCCCATAATAAAATTGGTAATATCCTTCTTTTATATAATTTTTCAGTTTTAATCCTAATACTATGTATGTACAAACACAGGTGTAAAAATGTAGCAGAGATCATATCTAATTGAAAAAATTTCAATGAATTTGTCTCTTCTGCCAATACAATAGAGATGGATGAAATTGAAGCGAAGATAAAGACCAGACCAAATAATAAATAATCTAATATTTTTGTTTGGTAATATTGTTTAATTAAGATACTAGCTGGAATTAAGGATAGGATCCCAGATGAAATCATAATCATTTGAAATAAGAATATATGATTCATTGGTCTAATTATAGAATAATTAGTTAAATTTTAATGATATTATTGATGAATAAGAAATATAAATATTTGATTAAAAAATTTATGAACATATCTAATTATAATTATCAAATAATGTATTACTTTAGAGATTTCCTATGATTATAGGAATTATACTCATTCTACCGATAAAAGTAATAATATTCACTATCAACCAATCTCTGGAAATTTCTCGTAATGCAGTCATTAATTCAGATATGTCTTTCCCAGATGTAGTAATAATATTTTTAAAATTATCAATTGGTCTATACATGGCAAATCCTAAGAAGAGAAGCATGATACCATCAATAAGAACTGTAATATTTGGTCTTAGTAATATCCAACTTAATGTAACACTCAAACCTGCTAGCCCAATTACAATTGAGACTATCTTTAAATTCTTAACTAAATCTTCAAATACTGCGTTTTCATCTTTTGTAAATTCATACTCAGTCATAAATTTCACCCCTGTATTATATTAATTACATCAATTACTATGGTAAGGAGTACCATAACAGTAATCACCTTTACTGCAAAATTAAATTTTGCAAAACCTGAAACAACTTCCTTTATATCATTACCTTCGGATGTAACCACACTTTTAAATGGTTTTGCTGCTGGAAATAATACAACACCTGTCACGGAAACAAATATTGCTGTTAGGATGTTCATTAATAATTTTGTACTAGTAATTGAATCATTAATTAATGCATTGATTAAAATCAGAATTCCTCCTAGCACTAGTAAAATACCTTGAGTATTCATTCGCAAAGCAACTGCATTGAATACTTTATTGTCTTCTTCTGTAAATTCATGTCCTGAACTCATTACGCACGTGGTAATTTGAATTAATAAAAATATTTCGTGGTTATAATTTAACATCGCATTAAATAACATTTTATTCTTAATAAAACACATAATTTCAGAAGAATTACAAGTTATCTATAATTTTTAGATTAAATCACATTGGAAAACAATTTCAAATTTCGCTTTATATTGATTTTAACATATTAATATTATTTTTTTCTAGTTATATGTTTATTATAAGTCGTCTATTCCTAATATATTATTAAATAATCATTGTTATATTAAAATAAAAAGAATTTATTCTTTATTCTTAATTTTGATGAAGTATGAAATTATTGTCTTAAAATTGATATTAAAATTTGATTAATTAAAGCTGTTACTAGATTGGGATTATAAAATTATTTAAATTCATCTTGTTTTAACCTCAATATTCTAATAACCACAAAAAATACAATTGCTGGGATAAAAAAGATAAATGGAACTGAGGTACCATCATCTTCGATATCATCTGTATTAGTGTTATCTGTGGGAGTTGAGGATGGTGGTGGATTTTGTGCGTCGGATCCAATAGAAATATCTACCGACAAATCATTGATCGTTCTATCACTAGTGCTTGCTATATAAATTTGATATGAATCTGATTCTTGAGCCAAAGTTGGAATAATCCAAGTGTAACTATTTGATCCATGTGAATTGCTTATAGATGAGCTTATCACTTGATTAAAAACACCATTTAAGTATAATTCAAGTTTAATATTTGTTATTGGGATAGAACCAGTACTAGACCAAGTTATAGTTAATGTTGTTCCAAAGTAGTAGGGTCCTGATGAATTCGGACTGGTAATGGTTAAACTTGGCTGGGTACCTGGGGTAGTAGTTACCGATCCTTCATATGAATATGCTTCATTATATGTGTTTGTAATTAAAATATAGTATGAACCTGTTTGAAGCACTATGTATGATAGGCTAAATTCTTGATATGCGGGGTATTCTGCATCTATCAATAGAATTCCTGTGGCATCCAATAATTTTACCTTGATATATTGATTACTTGTAGCCGTGTGATTTCCTTCAATAGAAATGGTATCATATGAATTTAAATTAATGATGTAATAATCTCTATAATTATTTCGATCCAAAGTTCCACTGATAGTATTGTCTATGATGTTTGTGGCATCTGCAAGTGTATCCATAGCCAATTCTGTTACTTCACCATAGTAAATACCACTCCCACCTATAGATCTGAATTCTAATATATATTGACCAGTGATATCTGCATTAAATATCATAGGCATACCTCCTCCAACTTGATTACCGTTATACCACACTCTCAAATATATATCTAAACTTGTAGTTCGTAAATTAAAGTAATATGACATACCTGCTACAAAATTAATTGAATAATGATCAAAGTCATCCCAATTATTACTACCTGATCTTGTAAAGTAATGTAAATCACCACCAATTCTACCATCTACAGGCACTGCTGGTGCATAGGTGGATGAGTCATTTCCATCTGAACTAGCCATACGTGAAAATCCTCCAGTATAGGTACCTATTTCGGTACTTCCTGTAAATGTAAATACAATATAGCAATCTCCATTTGCAGAAATAAGTGGTGATACATATAATGTTGATAATTGAGTGGTTGTAAGTGTAATGCTATTGGAAGGGAGTATTACCCTTACTTCTACTTGGTAATATGATAAAATCTCCAATGCTACATAATTTCCAGAGTAACATGCAAATGTGTAATAATCCGCGTTATCTCCATTACTTACTGTCCCATTTAAAAATCCTGGTGTGATAAGTTGAGCTGAAGCCATATTGTCATTATTATCAGAGAAGAATACTTCAAAGGTATTTGTGGAAACTCCAATATTATTAGTTTCATCAGATTCTGATACTGAATTTTCAATATCTAGGATGACTATGACATAATAATGACCCAAAGGGAGTATTATCAATCTACTTACACTAGCTGTAATTACAGATGAAAATGATGTCACTGTGTAATTCGCAAACCAATAGTCATTCTCTACATTAAATACAGTATCTGAAGATGCATAAAATGAGATAACAAATGAAATTGAGTTATCATTATTATTTATATTTGCTGTATAGGTAGCATATGAATTATTTGCGACATTATTAATGGTAATAGTATTTATTGATAAATCATTAATTAAATCTCTTAAAGTAATTGTAGTGATTGATACACCGATATTATTTGTTTCAACAGATTCTGAAACTTGATTTAAGGTGTCTAGTTCAACAATTACATAATATGTGTTTAAATTATCAGGATATGTTCCTAAAAAACTGATTGTTGTTGATATTGTAAAGGAAGATATAGTAATTGTAGAAAATAAAATATCTGTACCTGTACTAAGAGTTGTGTCTAATGATAAGTATAATTTTGCTTGAAAACTTCCAGAAGCATCTCCCCCATTATTTGCTATTTCGACAGATATTGATCCAGTTGATGCTCGAACTTGATCTCCTGGCAATGATATCGATGTAACACTCATATCTTTATTTCCGGATACAGTAATTGTTGAAGATGAAAATTTAATATTATTTCCTTCATTAGATTCTACGATTGTATTTAATGGGTCTGCTTTTATCACAAGATAATAACTTCCTGTTGGTGTATTTACAGGTATTGTTATAGATAATGTGTCTGTATGTTGACCTCCTACTGTAATCCCAGGTAATTGAAAACTTCCAATAGATGTGTCAAATGCATTCAAATTGGTATCTGTGGATATATAGATTTCATATGTTGAAATTGGTGATGTTGTAGTACCTGTATTACTAATTGCAATAGAAATGCTTAATATATTTCCTGCATTCATTGTTGTTGTTCCTGTGGATACTGTATCTGCTCTAAAATCATTTGGTGATGCAACAGACAAAAGAGATGTCGATGCAACAACATTACTGGCACTTGACTCTACAATTGCATTTGATGAATCTGCGTACAGGATATAGTAATATAAGCCGATAGGTGTTGTAGCCGGTATAGTTGCTGATTTTGTAGGAAGAGTATAGGTTTGATATGCAGCTAAAGGCCCTATCGTTTGGAATCCTAAATATATATCTGCTGATGTGCTCAAACTAGTATCTGTAGATAGGTAATACGCCACATTAAAAGAACTTCCAGTACCAATGCTTCCTAGATTTGAGATTTGTCCATTTATTGAAACTGATGCACCTGCTTGTGCAGAAGCAGTCCCACTAACACTTACTGCCTGTAGATCTGCAGATGCTGTAATTGTACTTGGAGTTGTTGAGGCTTTCCAATTATCATTTTCATCTGATTCTGTTACAGCGTTATCATAATCGACAATCACTCCAAAATAAAATGATCCAGTTACTCCATATGGAATATTGTATGTTGTACTTACTGAGTAAGTCCAAGCTGGATCCATTGTTCTATAATCTGTAAATATTAAGGTATCTGCGGTAGTTATTGTGGCATCTACACTTCTATAAAATGCAAAATTAACATTTGTTGTTGTTGTATCTCCTGTATGTGCCAAAACTGCAGAGATAGATATAGTTCCACCTTCCTTTGCAGTAGAAGTCGCTGTAACATTCCCATTAATTGTATAATTTACTGCTCCTGATACCTCAGTAACAGAAATAATAGGCAAAAGTAGTAAAATTATAACTAAATAATTTCTCCTTCTCATTGATATTGTATTGTATTGATGTATTATATAGTTTATTAATAATGTGTATTGGTATGAATGAATATAATTAGCATAACATTAAATATTTAAATCGGAGGTTTACTTTCTTTTAGTTTATAATAAGTTTCAAGTAGTTAAAACAAATGAAATTAACATTCACCCATAATTTTTAATTAAATATTCCGCCATATAGTCCTTATTTTAGTTTCATCTTGTATTAAGTCTATGAAGATCTAGATGAGTTATAATTAAGTCAATTTTGATGAAATATTTCAATTTCTTTTGATAATCCTTTATTTTATTATGTAGAATTAATGAATATGCAGTATTCAATACCATTTTATTTTTTAAAATTGGAGAGTCTAGTAATTGCCATATTATCTATTTATTTATATGCTTATGAAGGCTGGAGATGGTCAATATTCTTTCTTCTCTGGTTAATACCCGATGTTGGGATGATTGGTTATGCAATTAATTTAAAGGTTGGTGCGGTAACATACAATTTGATGCATACATACATTGGACCACTGTTGTTAATTATTATATCTTTATTAATAAAAGAGGATAATTTTCTTTTTATTGCTATAATATGGATATCTCACATATCAATAGATCGTTTACTTGGATATGGTTTAAAATATCAGTCTGGATTTAAAAATACTACTGAGCAATTGCTAAGTCAACATAATTTATAATCATAAATTAATATATTAGTGGAATAATAAGGTATATTAAACAATAATTCTATTTTATAATATGTCAAATTTAAGGAGATTAGGAAAGACTGACATTGAAGTTAGTCCTATAGGATTAGGTACATGGCAGTTTTCTGAAGGTGTAGGTTTAAATTCGAAATTTTGGAAAGTAATACCTGATACATTGAGAGATGAAATTGTTAAGACTAGTTTTGATTTAGGAATAAATTGGTTTGATACAGCTGAATATTATGGTAATGGGAAATCTGAATTAGGGTTAGCAAATTCACTGAAAAAATTAAATGTTGATAGTCCAATAATTGCAACCAAATGGTGGCCTATATTCCGAACTGCTAGATCTATAAAGAAAACAT
>JAOUKW010000134.1 GCA_029882335.1 Candidatus Heimdallarchaeota archaeon
GCTAAAACCTCTTCCTTGGATATGAAATTTATCAGTTGCAATTTTTCTAAGAATTGATGTTTTGGTTCGAAATGAATGGCAATTTACATAAAAACTTTGTATGTTAATTCCATTTGCTAAACCTGCTTTCTCCAAATCTTTAATAGTTTTTTTAGCAATTGTAGTTTTACCAAATCCTGGTGCACCAGTTATAGCCACATTAACAGAAACTAATTTATGTGGATCAAGTAATATTTTTAAATTAGCGACTAATTGATTTAATTCTGCGTCTCTACAAGGTAACCTATCTGGAACAAATTCTGGATACAAGGTATGTCTATCTCTAAACACATCACTAGCTGAATAGTTTTCAAATATATTTGGTGCCACATCTAATAGTACTTTCTTGAAGTTATATAACTTATTTAGTTCTGTATTGTGAAATTATTAGGTTTTAATTAATAATTGTATAATTCAATATACTTTGGTCCTTCGGTAGATAATTTAGATTCAAATAATGAAAAATGATCAATTGGAATTGATTCATTAATTTGTATTTCATAAGAAAGCCAAGTTTTTGCTAATTCACTACGTTGACTACCATATTTCACTCTTGCTACAGTCAAGTGAGGATTAAATGGTCTTTTTTCAACTGGATAATTCAATAGTTTTAGGATTTTACTTATTTTTTGATGTATTCCAATTATTTGCTTACTACCCTTGATAGGAGTAATTATCAAAACATTTGCATTACTTGGTTGATTTTTAGGAAAGATTCCTGTAATGCCAAACTCTAATTCAAATTTATTAATTGAAAGGGTTTGTAATTTTTGATTAAGAATATCAATCTGATCTATTTTTAAATTTCCAAAAAAATGTAGTGTAATATGATATAATTCAGGAAAAACCAGAGTAATTTTACCATTAAAAAGAGAAGTTAATTCTTTTAAATACTCATAAACACACAAATCAGGACATTTTATACCTAGAAATACTCTTTTATCTTCCACTAAATCTTATTAATGCTTTATTTAAATTAATATATTCATTTACAACTTAGATAAGTGAATAGTTTTCCTTTGATAAAAATGAATATATATCATCAATGATATACTTACGCTTAAGTGGGATTGGCTTCTATAAATAAAACTGAAAATAAGCTTGTTAAATTACTAATTCTAGGTGACCCTAAAGTCGGCAAAACAGCATTTAGAAAAAGATTTGCAGGAAATAATTTTGATAAATTATATTTTCCAACTATAAGTATTGATTGTACTAATATTACAGACAATAAAAACCATTTAGCAATTAGTGTTTGGGATACAGCAGGGAATACAGATTATTTATCTGCTATGAAGCGATTTTATCAAAATACAGATGGTTTAATCTTAATGTATGATCTAACAAACTTTGATTCATTCAAAAACACGGTAAAATGGTTTTTAAATTTTATTTCTGTTGGTATTAAACCGAGTCTTAAAATTGCAATTATTGGAAACAAAAATGATTTACAGCGAAATATGAGAATAAATGAATTTCATCAAGAGAAGTTAAGGCAATATTTTATAGAAAATTTTGGTAAATTTTATAATAGTCTTGATTTTTTTGAGATCAGTGTTTTAACCAAGGAAGGGTTAGCTACAGCAATTAATTTTTTAATCTCAAATGTTTAAAGCCAAGAAAGTGTGAAATTGAAATATACTACTATATTCTATACCTTATAATAAAAATAGATAACATCAATTTATTAAAAAGCAACAGAATTTTTTATTGTTATATATTCAAATTAAATAAAAAATGTTACAAGTATTTATTTCATAATTGTTTCTATAAGTAGATAAGTAACAAGTAAGACATATCTTGCTAAATTCATTGGTACTAATATATATTCAATAGTATCCCTACGAAAATAGTTAATATGAGTTAAATCATGAGATAATTATAGATATTATTAGTCTAATCACTTTGAAAACCCTGTCTCTAGACTATATAATATATATACATAGATGGATTATATGCTTATGAGTATGAGTTCACCCATTATTATTGGAGTAACAGGATTACCCTCAACTGGAAAGGGTGTATTTAGTAATGTTGCACAAAAATTTGGTTTTGAGGTTGTAGTAATGGGAGACGTAATTCGTGAAGAATGTGCAAAAAGAGGTTTACCTGTTAACAGAGAGTCCTCAAATATCGTCATGGTTAAGCTAAGAGAAGAATTAGGACAAAATGCAGTTGCGATTTCGACTATTACAAAAATTAGTAAATTATTGGAAAAGGGTATTGATAAAATTTTAGTAGATGGAATTCGTAGTCTGCCAGAAGTAGAAACATTTAGGGATGAATTTGATAATTTCTTAGTTGTGGGTTGCCATGCGAGTCCAAAAACTAGACTACAACGTGCTTTATCAAGAAAAAGAAAAGACGATGCGTTTTCAGTCGAAGAATTTTATAAAAGAGATAAAATTGAATTAAGTGTCGGAATTGGTGATGTATTTGCATTTTCAGACATTATGATATCTACTGATGATACATTAGAGAATACAACCATGATAATTTCTGATTTTTTTAATAAAATAATTGATTATTCTATGGTAAATATCATTTAAATATTCTACCTAAAATCAGATATATTAAGAATTCATTAATAATTACAAAACAAAACATGAAATAAGCATGGAGAACCTATCCAATAACATACAAGTTGTTTGTGAAGCTAGGGTAAATAACACTGAAAAAGTAGAAACCATTAAAACCATAATGAATCAATTTATTGAAGGAAATGAATTTGTAGATGATAGATTTGAAGGAAAATATTATGTAATAAGGGCTTCAGGTGGGGATTCGCTTCAAATATTTGGTGAGTGGGTACGCCAATCATATTTATTAGACACCATTAGAAGACGATTACTTAAATCGATTAGAAATACAATGACTTCTCTTTATTTTAACAGACAGGCTGCTGCAATGGGTAGAATATCACTAGTGGATATTGATGATAATCCACCGAATGGAGCAATTATGCTGACAATAATTGCTGATAATTTGGAAGAATTAATTGATATAATAACTCCTAAAACATATAGAGGTAGAGAATTAACTGAGGCAGAATGGGAAAAAGTAAAATTACAACAATTACGTGAGCAGGAGAAAAAAAAGAGACAAGATCAGAAGAAATCAAAATCGAATTTCTAATAGAATAATAATCTTATAATGTTATATTCATACCATCTTTGGCAAATACAATATTATTGAAAATTTGTTTAGCATTCATTAGTTCTTCCTTTAAGTTGGTAATTCTCGCAGAAATATGAGTAATTACTAATTTTTCGACATTTCCAGTAGTAGCTAATTTAGCCACACTATCAATTGTAGAATGACCCCGTTCTTTTGCTAATTGCTCATCACCAGAACCATATGTCCCCTCATGTATTAAGATTGTACATTTACCGGGAATATGTTCAATCAAATTAGGATTTGGATATGTATCACCAGAATATACAATAATCCTCCCTTTTTTTACTGGTCCTTGAACATCTTTAGAATGGATTATTTTCCCATCTAATTCTATTGATATCCCACGTTGTAATTTTCCCACCAATGGACCTCGTGGAATACCAAGTTCATCCAGTTTTTCTGTTATCATTGTTCCAGGTCGATCATTCTCCTTCCATATAAAACTCAAAGCTCTTGCCTTATGTAATGCCTTGACTACAGTAATAGAAAAAGTATTAGTCTCATATATTTGACCATCAGATATGCTTACAACCTCTATTGGATAATTATGAATAACATGATTTGCATTTATTAATCCTTCAACAAGTTCTTTGATTCCAATTGGACCAATAATAATAATTTTTTCCTCTCGACCCAACAATTCAAATGATGAAAGCAAACCAGGCAAACCCAAAAAATGATCTGAATGTAAATGTGAGATACAAATGATTATTTCTTTTTTTGTTGAGACACGGTATTTTCTCATTGAATATTGACATCCTTCACCACAATCGAAAATTAATAATCCATTATCATGCCGAAGTGCAAAACTTGACTGAAATCGATTAAGAGGAGGAATAGCCGCACCAGTTCCTAAAAATGTGATTGAAATAAAGTTATTTACTCCTTTCATTTAATTTTATCATTCTCCTTACTCTTCGAGTTAATGATTTATGAACGTAATCAGTTACGTCTATATCAATTCCCCATCCATCAGGATTTTGTATCATCATATCTGTTGGGGTTGTGATAACAACAGTAGTTCCAATATCCAGTATTTTCACCCATTTTTCCATTAAAACATCCCTATTCAACCCTACTGTTGTTGTTTGTCTTGCATATGGGGGATCTGTTACAATTTTATCGATACCACTTTTTCTAAAGGGAGGATATAGTGAATTTCCATGTATTAAACCTATATTTTGATCTAATCCATATTTCCGACTATTTGCTCTAGATTCAAATATAATTCGTTTATTGACTTCAATACCAATTGCATAAGATCCAGTCTCTGCAATTTCTCGCAAAAACCCACCATGACCTGAAAAGGGATCTAATATTGTTGCATCTAATGGATATAATAGATTGATTAATAATCTACTCAAATGAGATTTCATAGACCCACCTCCAAAATAATCCCAATTTTTAGGTTCTCGATATGCAATTTCGCGATATTCTTTTTCTTTATACAACCAACCTAAAGCAATGTTATTTCCCCAATACAATACTTGAAAGATAACATCAGGGTTAGTAAGGTCAATTTCTAAATGTGAATGACATGAATATACCTGCCTAGCAACGTTAACAATCATTTTTTCCGTATTGAAATTGTTAATTTTTTTATGTACTCTAGTAATTTTGACTTTAAAATTATTGAATACTAAACGAGAGCTTTGTGGAATTATTAAATCGTCTAAACCCACTATTTCGTCATTTTCAATATTTGTAATAATTGGATTTTCCACTACTATTTTTATACAACTACTTAACTGAATAATATCATCCATCATTTGAGATGTACATGAAACTGTACACAACATAGGAGTAAGCCAATTTAGGTGATAATTCTTAAAAAAAGTCTCCATTTCTATTTCAGCTACATGAGGATGTGCATGTGAAATCCGAATTAAATATTTCATGATTTCAAAACTCCCAATAAGTCTAAACTTGTTGAGATTGATTTAAGAGGACTTGGTACACTATTTGTAGTAATAACATGACCATGACCGATTTCTTTTAATCTCTCTATTGCCTCAGTTCCTAGAATATGAGTTATTACAAAGTGTATTGTCTCAACATCATGTAACAAAAGAAGGGATGCTGTTTGACTTAATGTACCTCCCGTTGAAATAATATCATCTACTAGTATTACTGTTTTTGCTTCAATGTGATTATGATTTAACACAATATTTACTTCACCAGTATGAGGATCGCGATATTTATTAAGATGTAAAAATGGCAAATTCAATTCCTCTGCAAGGTTCTTAGCTCGATCTAAAGCACCATAATCTGGTGCGATGACGATAGAATTTGATAAATCAATAGCATTATCTGAAAAATATTTAGAAGCAGATTTAGAAGGAAATATATTTATTGTTTCCATCATTCTTGAATACTTAAAAACCTCGGGATTATGAATATCTAAAGTTATTAATTTGTTTACTCCAACAGATTCCAGTAATGAAAGAACAGTCAAACTTGAAATTGCTTCACCTTTAAGAATTTCTCTATCTGCACGTGCATAACATAAATATGGAGTGTAAACAATTATTGTTGTTGTACCTAATCTTTTCAGGGTAGAAACAATATTTAGTAATTGAAATAGGTTTAATTCTTGAGGTTGATGTAATGATTGTATAACTAATGCATGCTCTGGTATCACATCTGCAATTCGTAGATACGATTCTCCATCACGAAATTCTTTGAATTGAGGAACTATTAAATTTGTTTCTAAAATGTTAGCAACTTCAGCCGCGATTTCCATTCCAGTAGATCCCGATACTACGGTGAGTTTCATAACCTTATTTTATAACTTTATTCCAAGTTATTATATTTAATTAATAATTACAGTAATAATATCAGTTCTAATTTTAATTAGTTAGTGACATTTTCTTACAATAAAAAGACAATATTGCGTTAAAACTTTTTTAATATCATTTTGGGATGAGAAATTTAAGATGAAAAATTGGAAATATTTGTCATAGTATTCAATAAAGCGAAATAGAAACTAGAAAGAGTAGATTTTTAATATGTTTAATTGAGATTTGTATAATTGATTTTGTTTTATGCCCTATATATGATCTTTTTTATTTATTAAATGTTAAGTATATATTGGAGATATAATTATATTATATAGGAAGCTAGCTCGATGACAGACATTCCAACTGATGAACTAATAAATGAGGAATCACTCCTAGATATTGATTTTGAGCACACAGGAGAGATTTCAATTCCTTCAAGAATTATAGATCAAGTAATTGGTCAGGAAGATGCTGTGAATGTCATGCAAAAAGCAGCAGCACAAAGAAGACATGTAATGTTAATTGGAGAGCCAGGTACTGGTAAATCCTTACTTGGTGCAGCTATGGCAGAAATGCTTCCAAAAAAACACTTAGAAGATATTCTTGTAGTAGCAAACCCAGAAAACTTCAATAATCCAAGAATCGTCAGTCTTCCAGGAGGAGAAGGAAGAATACGTGTAGAATTAGCTACTGAACAAGCTAAAAAATCAGAAAGTACTCGATCAATGTTTGCAATAATTATTCTATTAACGATAATTATCTTAGGTACAATTATGTCTGGTTTTCGAATTGAAGTTATTTTACTTTCAATTTTTGTAGGTTTATTTGCATTTATGATGTTAAATAGCATTAAAAGTAGAAGTGAAGTATTAGTTCCAAAATTATTAGTAGATAACTCCACAAATGATACAGCTCCATTTATAGATGGTACAGGGTCACATAGTGGTGCATTACTTGGAGATGTCAGACATGATCCATTTCAATCAGGCGGATTAGGAACACCAGCACATGAAAGAGTTGAAGTTGGATTAATTCACAAAGCTCATAAAGGAGTACTATACATAGATGAAATAGGTACTTTTCATGTTAAAACTCAACAGCAACTTCTAACAGCTTTACAAGAGAAAAAGTTTCAAATCACCGGTCAAAGTGAACTATCATCAGGTGCAATGGTCAGAACAGATCCAGTACCTTGTGATTTCATATTAATTGCAGCTGGTAATGAAGAAACCATTCGTAATTTACATCCTGCATTAAGATCAAGAATTCGTGGTCAAGGTTATGAAGTTGTAATGAAATTGAATATGCCGGATACAATGGCTAATAGAAGGAAACTTACCAGATTTGTAGCCCAAGAAGTTGCTAAAGATCATAAAATTCCACATTTTACCAAAAAAGCAGTTGAGACTATAATTTTAGAAGCGAAAAGAAGAAGTTCAAGAAAGAATTCGTTATCATTATTACTGCGAGAATTAGGTGGATTAGTTAGAGTAGCTGGAGATTTAGCAATTGAAAGAAAACTTCAATATGTTACTCCGCAGGAAGTAATGGATGCTAGAAAAATATCTACTACGCTTGAATTCCAATTATCAAGACAACATATTGCAAGAATGAAAGATTATGATTTGGTTTTAATTAATGATTACCAAGTTGGAAGAGTTAATGGGTTATCAGTCATAGGCAATTCTGCAGGAAGTGTAATGCCTATTGAGGCAGAAATTACGCCAACTCATCGAGAAGGTGGTGGAAAGATTATTGCTACTGGCCAATTACGTGTAATTGCGAGGGAATCAGTACAAAATGTTTCAGCTTTAATCAAGAATTATATGGGTAAAGATATTTCTAATATGGACATTCATATTCAGTTTGTTGGTACTTATGGTGTAGAAGGAGATTCTGCATCGATTACGATTGCTTCTGCAGTTCTTTCTGCAATTGAAAATATACCATTAAGACAAGACACTGCTATGACTGGTTCATTATCTGTAAGAGGAAATGTCTTACCAATTGGCGGTGCTACATACAAGACGGAAGCAGCAATTCGTACTGGAATTAAAAGAGTAATTGTCCCTTGGCAAAATATGGATGATCTAAATATTGACAAGGATTTAATCGATAAAATTGAAATAATCCCTGTTAAAACTTTTGTCGATGTTTTAAGAAATATAGTAGCTCCTGAATATTTATCTATTGTTGCAAAATTTGAAGATCAATCTAGTAGAACGAACTTAGATATTGTGAAAAAAACACAACCATCTTTTAGTCCCTCAAAAGGATCTCCTTCAGTTTAAAAAATGTCTTCAGTAATTTATATACATTATACAATATTTAAAGGTCTATTAAATCAAACTGATGATGATGAAGACGAATTAGATTTTGGTGAATTTGATACAAAGGCTCATTCAATTAGTCAGAATTTAGATAAAATTCAACCTCATCGATTCCCGGAGTTAGAAACAGATTATCTAGGAAGTAATGGAGACGTAGATCTCATTTTTAATTTCAGAATAACTTGGATGGATAGGGAATCAGATATTGAAGATTATTTGGATGATGTACAACAAACCATTGAAAATGAATTAGAATTATTGATTTTTGAGAGACAAAATCTTGGAATTAGACAAAAATGATGAAAGTAGGTCAAACTAATTCATTTAAGAATTCTAAAATGCTTATATGAAATAAATCATGATAAAATAATCTACTGTGCTCACCGCTTTGTATTTCAATAAAAGTCAAATTCTGATTTTGTATTGTTTTTATTGGTTCGAGTTCATTAATTGGTGATTCAATATCATTTGTCCCATGAAGGATTAGTATAGGAATATGACTTAATTCCACTATTTTTTCAAGAATATTTGGTTTATGATCGATATTTACTCGTTTATTCAGATAATATTGGGAAATAATTCGCCATAATTGTGGAATATTATGTTTTTGTTGATTATACTCAATCATCTTATCAAAGTCTAAAAATATGGAATCTAGTATTAATCCATCAATTATTGATAAATCGTCAATTGCCAGTAAATTTGAAATTGCACCCATCGAACTTCCAAATAATATCGTTTTATTCCAGTTATACTTACTAATCCAATTTAGAACAATAGCAACATCTTCAGCTTCTTTTATTCCCATGGATACTGGTTTCATATCATCGCTTCTACCATGATTTCTAAAATCAAATATCAATAGATCATAACCCATATCAATAAACAGGTTAGAATACCATTCTTTCATTAAACCGGAATTATCTGAATGGCCATGAGAGATTATTATTATTTTATTTGTTGTGTTCGTGAACCAAGCCTGTATATTTGGACCTTTTTGGTTAATGATCAAAGTTGATTGAAACCCATCTAAATCGGGATATTCACTATGACGACTTGCAGAATAGTATATCTCACCTATAATTAATGGTGGAATAAACATAACAAGTAGAGAAATGGTGAATAAAATTTTAACTTGTTTTTGCTGTAATCTTCTTATTTTCTTAATATTATGAATTTGGTAATTTCTATATTAATATGATTCGTTTATTAAAAGTATTAATTTTACAGATAATAAGTAAAAAGAAAATAATTAATTAAAAATACCCTATAATACCTGTAATGTTTAGGTAAAAATGGAGTTGCATTATATATTTCAAAAGCAGTAACTAGTATAAGAAATAAATTTTCATTAATATTTTCAGTTATATTAATTATATTAGGATTATTTAATTTTAGAATTTTCATTGGTCAAAATGCAGCACTTGCATTTCTACTACTTTTAATTTCAACATTGGCAATGTTTATAATTTTAAGAGTTTGGAGAAAATTCACTCCAAAATATGCACCAAATATTATTTATTGGACCACCAAGAAAAAATTTACCAGAAAATTAATCGCGGGAGGTTCTTTTTCTTAT
>JAOUKW010000532.1 GCA_029882335.1 Candidatus Heimdallarchaeota archaeon
TGCATTAATGCACACAACATATAAAAGACTTTACAATTGAAATTAAACTTTTAGAAGTGTATTTGTAGGTAAAATAATAAATTGATTCAGAACTCGGATTTGATGTGGATAACATTATTTAGATAAATAAATTTAAATCATCCTCAACAAGTCTAATCATATGGATCATACAATTATCACCCGTACCATTGGAATTGACTTTATCTACCTAGATTTAGCTTTTTTGATAGTTTGGATATGTACTTTAATCGTCAAAAAACATTACATATCCATATTTTGGGGAGTTTTTGGATTCATTACGTATTTTGGTGTTGAATACCTCGTTTGGTACAAAAGATTAGGTGTGAGAACCTATAATGGATCAATCGATACACTACTATTTTTTGTGTGGTTAGCATTCTCCCCGGGATTTGCTCAATTTTCATTTGTTTCTGCAATGTTTGAAAGAAAGAAAAAAAATGATCCACTATTTTGGACTTTGTTATTTTTCATCGGATGGTTATTGGTTGCTCTTGGATCACAACTAATCAGTCTAAATAATGAAACAATTGAAATTTCTCGAAATATGGGGGAATCAAATCAACGAATTTTTTTCATTTGGATGTTGGTAATTAACATTACATGGGGATGTATTTGGGTGTATTTCAACAAATTAACCGTAAAAGAGCTTCTTTATATATTTCTTGTTGGGACTCTTGTTGAACTGAATTTAGAATTCTCACTTGCAATATCAAATATCCGACAGCAACAAGGTCTTTGGAGTTGGAAACAATTCATCAGTAATACACTTCTAGAATTTAATATGGGTATTTTTATCAATTATTTACTATGGAGCAGGTGCTATAGCAATTTTACAAAAAGTAACTTGTTTAATCAAGAAAAAAAAGAAAATGATTAAATCAAAAATTCTTTGTATATCCAATTGTTTCAAACTAAACTTCTCATGAGATCAAATCATTAAAATATAGCTCATATAGTTCCATTAAAAAAGGATATTTATGAGTGAATTCGTTGAAATAAAAGAAGAATTTTTGCGTGCTTGGTCTGTTTTTGAACCAATGTCTGCATTTCATCAAGGATGGAGGGAATTAGCAGGAATTGTACCATTGCCTACGATATCCTCATCAAAGGTATATATTCAGTTTTTAAAAGATTTTAAATCTAAGCTGAATACCTTAAATTTACATCAATTAAATGAAGATGAGACCATTGATTATGAAGTAATGCTAAATAAAATAGATTCCACTTTATTTGAATTTGAAGACCTTAAAGTACTGCAAACAAACCCCATGGCATATGTATTTGCCTCGGATATATTCGACTATTTGCTGAAACAATATGCTCCATTTTCCCAGAGAATAAAACAAATGATACTTCATTTGGAACAATTACCCAAATATTATGATATTGCAATTTCTAATTTACAATATGAATTGTTAGCACCAGAACAAGTTGAAATGTCAATAATTATGATTAAAGGTATGATATCATTTCTTCAAAATATCAAAGAAGAAGTTCAAGAATTAGAATTAGTACAAGAAAAGATTGAACCTGATTTGTACCCAGAATTGGAGAATGCAACGAATCTGGCTTTAGAGGGATTGACTTTATTCATCAATAAATTGGAAAGTGAATTGAATAATTGTAAAGGATCATTTCGACTTGGTAAGGATCTATTTACCAAAATGCTATATAAATCTGAAAGAGTAAATGCAACATTAGAGGAAATTTTGCAGGCAGGAGAGCAAAATTTGGAACGAAATCTCAATGAGTTCATAAATGCAGCAAAAATGATAGATCAGAGTAAAACACCAGTTGAGATATTAGATATTATTAAAGAAAAACATCCTACCAGTGATTCCTTAATTAAGGACACTGAAAATATGTTAGAAATACTGAGATCCTTTTTAATTGATAGTGAATTTGTAACTGTTCCTAGCACGATAATGCCCAAGGTAATGTATACACCAAAACCAATAAGAGAATGGGCTTTTGCTGCATTGAATTCACCAGGTGCACTGGAAAAATCAGCAACAGATTCGTATTATTACATTACCCCTCCCAATGAAGATTGGCCTGAACAAGATCAAATTGATTGGTTAAAAACATTTAATTATCCGGGATTGTTAGATATATCCGCCCATGAGGCATTTCCTGGCCATTATCTTCATCATCTACATAATCAGCGAAGTTCCTCGTTGATGAGTAAATTGTTTGGAGTATATCATTTCTGGGAAGGGTACGCGTTGTATATTGAAGAGGCTATGTGGGAACACGGCTTTCAAAAAGGAGATTATCATTATCGTATGGCACAATTAGTAGAAACATTACTTAGAAATGTTCGTTTAATCTGTTCTATCAAACTACATACTGATCCAACTTTCACAGTCGAAGATGCAACTCAAATGTTTATGAATAAGGTATTCTTAGGTAGAAAACCAGCAGAAGCAGAA
>JAOUKW010000135.1 GCA_029882335.1 Candidatus Heimdallarchaeota archaeon
TCATAGTAGTTACACTGGAAACATTCCAATTACCAATGGGTTGGTTGAATGAAGTCGCACCACTAAACATATCTCGCATAGTAAAGACTTTAGAAACATTCCAATTACCTAATGACTGATTGAATAAACTAGCCCCTTTGAACAATCCCTGCATGTTCGTCACGCTAGATACATTCCAGTTGTCCAACGGCTGATTGAATGAAGTCACACCACTAAACATCATTCGCATTTGATTGACCTTAGATACATCCCAGCTACCAATTGGTTGGTTAAATGCAAATGCATTCTCAAACATTGAAGACATACTAGTAACACGAGAGGTATTCCAATCGCCAATTGGTTGATTGAATGAGCTTGCCCCAAAAAACATATAATTCATTACAGTAACCGAAGAGACATTCCAGTTTACTAGTGAGTGATTGAATAAAGTTAGTCCAGAAAACATACCTTGCATGTTAGTCACGCTAGACACCTCCCAGTTGTCCAATGGCTGATTGAATGAAGTGCCTGCAAGCAAATTATTCATCACAATCACATTAGATACATCCCAGTTGTTCAAAGGCTGATTGAAATTAGTTGCTCCTCCAAACATATTATTCATATTTGTAACTTTAGAAACATCCCAGTCGCCAACTGATTGGTTGAATGCTGTAGCAGAATTAAACATATTACTCATAGTTGTCACGCTTGATGTGTTCCAACTACCAATTGGTTGGTTGAAATAGAACGCATTCATGAACATATTAGCCATATTAGTTACACTGGATACATTCCAATTGCCTAGTGGTTGATTGAATGACATAGCATATAAAAACATCCACCCCATATCAGTTACTGCAGAAACATCCCAATTATTCATATTTCCTGTATTTCCGAGTAATTCGCACCATCTAAATGCCTGATATAAAGAGGTTGTACCAGTAAGATCTGGTGCATCTGTTGCACTCAATACCATATTCGATGCACCCATAAAATAAGCCCCTGAATTACCTAAATTCATATTTCCCCATTGAGATATACCGGTGATTTTTGATACGTCTCCAGCATTATTAAATCGCCAACCACGTAGAATACCATTGAATGTGACATCTTTGATACCACCTGTTGAATAGGTATGAGTGGTTTGTGCCTGATCCCATGTAGTAATGGTATCTGTAGTACCATCCCCCCAGTCGACAACAAAATTATACGTCCCTGTAGACTCAAGTGGTAGTTTAATCTGTGTAGAAAGAGAAACACCTGATTTTGTAGTATCCCACTTGGTAACAAATGTATCTGCAGTGATTGCAGTGGTGGTGATATCCCTTACAGTTTCTCCCTTTCCTGTTGTTTGAAAAATCATTAGATGACTTGCAGACAGAAGAAATAGTAGTGAAAAACAATAAAATATCGCAATTTTTTTCATCGATTGCAAATACTATTGTATAAATATAAATCCATCGAGATATGCGAATTTATTTTTGAAATAATATGTTTTTTATAGTTGAAAATATGAGATTTCAGCATTTTCATTTTAACCACATTGAAATCTAAAAATATACATACTTCAAAAATATAAATAAGTTGCCTACTGTAATATTGGAACAACCTCTAATATTTTTGAATAATCCATATCAATATAGATTATTCCCAATACAGCCTCGATCAAAGTCCCCTTTAGATGATTTAATTCCACCTCTTTTGATTTTTCTTTAGAGTTTAAATTCTCAATCCGATAGTCATATAATCCCCAATCATCACAAATAGCAGCTAATTTCTTATTTCTTACCTGTTCTGACTTTATTGTTGTTAATTCACCAACTGTAGAGAATATATTACTCCAATGAATTTCAATTGTTGCCAATCCAAGAACGGAATCGCCAAGTAACGCAAGTGTTTTGCCTATTTCACCGATATTGGCTAATTCATCTAATTCATTCTCAGGTATTGGTAGTTTATTATTCTTCATCAAATGATCTTTAATTGAGGTAAAAACATTTCTAAGACTTATCTGGGACATTGCTAGATACATCAACTCTTTGTTTTTTAGCTCAATTCCTTGATATTCTTCCAACCTCGGAATGAGTTCTTGATCTATCTTGTTTATTCCTGCTAATATGTATTCTAATTCATTTATCAAATTTTGAGGTGTTCTTCTCTTATTTGTTTGCTCTTCAGGAATTTCAGCAAGTATTTCATTTAGAGTCTTTAACAACTGTTGAGTTTTTCTTTTCAACCCAATTGCTTTCCATTTAAGCTTTGAAGGCTGCATTAATAACTATAGTGAAAGATAATAATAATAATCATTTGATTTGATCATAGATAATTATATGTTAGAGAGGCACATCTAGGGGAAAACAATCATATCCAATAGAACTTTACTAAAAGATTTCAAATGCTAGATTGGTTAAATAAAAAGATAAAGAAAATAGAATTAGTCTTGTTGATATCACACATGGGAATGTATATATCATGTTTTTCTAAATCACTGGTGATTCGTAAAATTAACAATGGGATTTTTCCATCAATTCCACTATACTGGCAATTTTCAATCACTACAGGTTCTATAATACGTTCTATCCTTAAATACTTCTTAAGCCACCTTTAATAAAATGGCTTTTATATTATCTTACAGAAGAAATCATACCTTGATATATAAAAAATGTATAAGATGACGTATTCAAACATACCTGAATTAGATGAACTTATATTGAAATTCAATGATATATATGATAAGCAGGGAGTAACGGTCGAAGGTCAGTGGTTTAATGCAGTTAATAAGAAAGAGGCATATTTGGTAACTGGTTACAATGAAAAAGATCGTTATGATAAATTTATTGTTGCTGTTAAGAATGATGAAGTCTATCAGAGCTTATCAAAAGAGTTGGCTAAGGATCGAGGAATCTTTTGAATTGGTAAACCTAATTTCGTATGATAGTTAATTCATTTAACTATAGTTATTAACATTGACTTTATATTTTTACTAAATCTTTTGTCGATATATTTTGGTTATTTAACTTCGTTATTGTTTGGTACTACGTCCTTTTGTTATACAGATCAATCTTCCTTGGGTAATCCTTGGAAAATAAGCTCTTCATTATCCTGTAAAATAATTATATTTTCTAATGTAATGAATTAGGTGATTTCAGATTATTTACTATAACTTCGACTGTTTCTCTTCCCATTTTCCCTAATTGTTATTGGGAAGAACAACTTGTACATAATTTATCTATGAATCTCGATGTCTTCGTAATTTTGACGAACGAGTTTGATAGTAATTATACGAATTAAATTTAGATGATAGTTTATAAGATCCTATCTCTTTATCTTTCTGCATTCTTTGCAAAGTATCATTGCTAATTTTCAATTTATGACCTACGTCACCGGATTTATCCGACTTTTGCAAATTAGTTAAAGCTGCAATGAGTGATGTTTGTAATGTAATTGCTTCATCAATTTTAAGATTATTTAATAACTCGGTAATTTTTAATTCTTGTTCTGTTACCTCCAATAATCCTTTTAAGACGACAATTTCTTCATTTTCCTGTTGAATCAGTGTTTCGTCATCAGTCTTTTTAATTGAGAGTCTGTGATTTATCTCTTGCTTTGTTAGCAAATCATCAATTGGATTATAAATCAGGTCAAAACAGAGGAATTCCATACTCTTATCAAGTTTTTCAGGTTGGATTTCAACTTCTACCAGGAATTTTCTTTCTTCTAATTCCTTGATATCACCGAGTTGAAGGGTGTGAGTCAATTCATATGCATATATTTTCTTGACTGTACTCCCATTAATTCCTCTTAACTTGAGAATGGCATTGGATGCGATAATATTCAATAAACCATCCATGGCTTCACCAACAATGGATGGAATAGTATCTGCACCATTGATGAAGAAATAATCTCCACCTGCATGTTCGGCTATACCCATCATCAATTCCTCGTTAAAGTCGCTTCCTATCCCAAAGGCAGAGATATTTATTCCTTTACCGTAGATATCTTTGGCTAATTTGGTAATACCTTCATTATCTTTGATACCGATATTTGCCAAGCCATCAGAGAATAGAAAAATCCTTCTACTCCGATTATGATCCGCATTTTTATCAAATACCTCAAAACCCTGTAACATACCACCTGCAAGATTAGTTGACCCTCTTGAGTAAATGCTATTAACCTGATTTTTCAATACATTCTTCATACTAATGTCACCTTTATTAAAGACAACATCAATTATTTCATCATAGATAACAAAATTCAACAGATCTCCCTTTCTTAGATTTTCAATTACTTGATTTACAGCATCTTTCGAGAAATTAATTTTGTCTCCCTGCATTGATCCACTTCTATCAAGTACAATTGATAGTTCTAGTGGATTGTGTACTTTTTTCGTATCCTCCATTGAACTTGTCTCAATTTTAATCATTACATATACCTTGTTAGTAATACCATTGAGTATGTATTCACTTGAAGGAATTGCACTTATCTTTATGTTTTTAGTCATATATTTTCACTCCTACTTCGCAGAATTTCCTTTTTTAGCTCATCAAAGTCCTCGAGCAACCTCCTCCCCCTATCCGTTAAAACATAATAATATGAGGGTCTTCCTATTTTATTATTGATTGTTTTTCTCTCAATGAAACCCAAATGAAGTAGATATTTGAGAGTACTGGCAATCTCGTTTGGAGACCCCTTTGTTGTTTGATAGAGAGTTTCAGAAGAAACGGTTTTCTGAGATGACAGATCTCGAATATTGTAGAGAATTTTTCTGTGTTGTTTTTCAACTCTAGCTTTATTTTTCTCTATTAATTCAATTTCAGTTGTAACTTTCTTTGCTAATGTTGTTGTGTGATACTTTCCTTCTTCATCCTTGGTCAGAAATGAACCAATAACCAGTTCAGAAAGTCTTCTATACAAGGTACTTGTTGAACAAATTGATTTCTCCAGAACAATGATGTCATTCAATTCTTTTGCGGTTTTTGCCTCGTTAAGCAATTCGCTAAGGATAGTCCGAGTTTCAACACGTTCAATTATAGGAAGTATTGACATAACAACCTAATTCGAAATAGTCAAACGATTATTTATATGTTTCTCAATAATAATAATAAATAGTGTAAATTCAGAATAATTAATAATTGGATTTTTTAATTATATTTGACAAAATAGTATTGATCTATGGTAGTGTTCCTAAATTCCCATTAGTTTTCAATGTTGGATTAATCATTGCCATCTCATAGCAGAGACCAGACAGAGAAACTAAATTCACCATTCTAACTTGAGCTAGAGATTCAAAATGCCTTATTAGAAATTATAGTTACAATCAATAGAAAGGCCAAGTCAAATTAAGTAGAAAACCTTATTTAACACAAATAATAGAAAATGCAACTCTCTCAATTACAAACTTTTTTAAATTTCCAACCAAAATTTAAATTAATCAATGATGTATATTGAAATCGGAGAATTAAGTATAAACATTCGCCAAAACAATAATCATAGGGTTTTACTGGCATTATTTTGTGATAAAACTTTCGCACGAATAATTGAGATCGACGATGAGATCGAGTTCATTGATTATCACATTGATGAGCAATGCGATAATCACAGAGGTGTATCCAAGTTAAAATTTCCATTTTTCAAGAATTCATTTGATTGGGAATTAGCTGCTGTTTATCTATATTTTGTGATGAAAATTCGATTTAAACCATTTGATAGTCAAGACTACTTGGAACGAGCTAATTTCGATGACTTATCACAAATTTCATTAGTCCTACCATTAGGCTATGATGTAACAGAATATGACAAAATGGTACTGAAATTCAAGAAAATTATGACTCGATATCAACCAAATATTAAAATCGACCTTGTTCTATTATTTGATGTGATAATAGAAAAATTTAGTATGGACCATTTTCTATTTCTGAATTTTTCAGGTACTGAAGTTGGGTTGTTTCATTTCAAAGATGATAAGATAGTACAACATGAGACTAATGGTACAGGTGCAGAAATATTTATTTTTTCAATAATCAAACGAATGTTTCTGCAAAGTAATTCAATTATGTTTTATTATGATATTTTTAAAAAACTGGCATATATTCCTACTATCAAGGAAAGAGCAGAATATAGACTATCTGATGGATATTATGTAAAACCAATATGTTATAATCTATACAATCGGAAATATGATTTTCTGGAATCTGCTACACCGGTAAATCAAGGTAATTATACACTACAATATGGTGATATATTAATTTCGAGTAATCGATATGAGATCGGAGAGTTGTATTTCTCAAATTCATCTGAATATCTCAAAGATGAGATTTCTTTATTAGATCAAGTTGATACCATACTTAAAGGAATTAATGAATTTCCACCTGAAAAAATAATATGTTATGGTGATTATATTCAGGGTATAGAGGCCAGATTACAGAAGGAATTGGAACTCAGGGGGCATAAAATTAAAGTCGATTCATTTGCTTTGAATTATTTACCATTTAGTTAACGATACTAATATATCTATTAATTTCTTAAATAAATCCTTCAACAATTGATAGTACTTAATCACTGGTCATCTAATTAATCGATATGTATAATTCAGAGGCAGAAAATTTCAGAAAGAAAATGTTTGAAGATCAAAAAAACGAAAGGATGCGTCAAACTACTGATTCCTATGAAATACAAAAACAAAATGCAAATCAAGTCAACACTCCTAATTCAACCAAAAACCAACCTGAGATACCAAGTCCTTCATATATGTATCACAATCCCTAAAGAATAATATCTGTGTACAATTAACTAAAAATTAATGGCTGTATTGAGACAACTCGATTCTTACAAAGAATAGAGTCTTAATGTGAAAGTATCAACTTATAATATTTTAATTTTTTATAATAATATACTTAATCAAAATTTACCCCATATATTCAAATTATCTTGAAAATAATCCAATAGAGTTAGATACTTTTTATAAATCGAGTAACTTTTGTCAATACAGGTTTGATATGAGTACTGTAGAAGTAAACGGAATTACAATGTATTATGATATACGAGGAGAAGGTAAAAATTTAGTATTTATTCATGGCTTAGGATCAAGTACCCTAGATTGGGAAGATCAGGTATCTTATTTTTCAACAAAATTTAAAACCATCTGCATCGACCTTAGAGGTCATGGGTCAACAGACAAAACTGGTGAAAAATATAGTCCAGAACTATTTGCCGAAGATGTGGCTCATTTATTGAATAAATTACAATTAACTGATAATCATATCGTTGGCCTATCACTTGGTGGAATAGTAGGATTTCAACTAGCTCTTGATTATCCAGAGCTGGTTTCATCTTTAACGGTCATCAATATGGTGGCCTCCATTCCTGATAATATGAGTAAATTAGAATTCATTAAAAGAAATGTTCTGATTACATTAGTAGGAATGAAGAAAATGGGTGAGGTTTTAGCACCAAAACTATTTCCAAAAGAAGAACATGAGGATAAAAGAAATTTGCTTATTGAAAGATGGCAAAAAAATGACAAAAAGGCATATCTTAAAACGATGAATTCTCTAAAAAAATGGAATGTTAAAGATAGATTAGGAAACATATCTTGTAATACATTAATCGTACATGCAGAAAATGATTACTATCCCCTGACTGAAAAACAATACATCCAAGATCAAATACCAAACTCAAAACTTATTGTTATTGAAGATGCACAACATGCAGTAAATGTAGAAAAACCAGACCATTTTAACCAAATCCTTGATAATTTTCTTAATTCACTTTAGATATCATTTATTCACTATCAGAGGATATAGTTTATCTTCAACGTAAGATGACTTATCTAATATATGTAATTGGATGGACTAGCCACAAAAAATATTATTATCTAATTTCTATTTTCTTCGTTTTTGATATGAAATCACAACTATCAATCCAATCAGATAAAATGAAGGAAAATCAAGAAATCCACCTTCATCGGAAGAACTACTGGGTACTAAGGGAGGAGATGAACTTGAAGGTGAAGTAACTGTAACAATAACACTATCACTTACCATGTTACCATTAAGATCATAAACATAAATGATGAACTCATGGATCCCTACTGATAAATTATCAATATCTATAGTGATAGTACCATTTGTCCAACTAGTTGTTGATGTATAAATCGACCCATCAAGAGTTATATTATAGACATTGGGATTGACATCACCCACAGTCCATTGGATTTGATTACCTTGAGAATTGAATTCGTAGGCAAGATCTGCGGGGGAAGAAAGATCAGGTGAGAGTATTTCTTTGAATACTGTTACAGATACAGTATCAGAGACCATATTTCCATCAATATCATAAACATAGATGATGAATGCATACGTCCCCACAACTAAATTATCGATATTAATTGTGATAGTGCCATTAGTCCATGAGGTTGTGGAGGTATAAATTGATCCATCTAAAGTAATATTATAAACACCAGGATTGATATCTCCCACAATCCATTGGATTTGGTTTCCAAGACTATTGAATTCATAGGTAAGATCTGATGGAGATGAAACATCAGGGAAAGTCAGATCTTTGTATCCTCCGTCTGTAATAGACCATCCAAAGGTATCGATGATATATTGTCTTGCAGTTGCATTGTTGTATCGGGAATTTCCTGCATCAAAAAAGACCCCATTTCGTAGATTCAATGCAGACCACCCCTCAAGAAGATTATCATAGTTAGTATAATTGAGAGTAACTCCTGAAAACATACTACCCATACTAGTGACACTGGATACATTCCAATTACCAATTGGTTGGTTGAATGAGCTTGCACCTTCAAACATACTCCACATACTAGTAACACTGGATACATCCCAGTTGCCAAGAGGTTGATTGAATGAACTAGCTCCACCAAACATATTAAACATTGTGGTGACACTGGATACATCCCAGTTGCCAAGAGGTTGATTGAATGAGGTTGCTCCCCAAAACATATCCCTCATATCAGTGACACTGGATACATCCCAGTTACCAAGAGGCTGGTTGAATGAGCTTGCTACAGCTTGAAACATACCCCACATATTCGTGACGCTGGATACATCCCAGCTATCAAGAGGTTGATTGAATGAAGTTGCATAACTAAACATACCTCCCATAGAAGTAACACTGGATGTATTCCAGCTACCAATGGGTTGGTTGAATGAGGTTGCCTCATAAAACATGCCATACATATTAGTGACACTGGATACATCCCAGTTGCCAAGAGGTTGATTGAATGAGGTTGCTCCCCAAAACATACCTGCCATATTAGGTACACTGGATGTATTCCAGCTATCAAGAGGTTGATTGAATGAAGTTGCATAACGAAACATTTGGCTCATATAGGTGACCTTAGATACATTCCAATTACCAAGAGGCTGGTTGAAGGAGGTTGCCTCATAAAACATATGTCTCATATTAGTGACACTGGATGTATTCCAGCTATCAAGAGGTTGATTGAATGAAGTTGCACCTTCAAACATGCCATACATAGTGGTGACACTGGATGTATTCCAGCTATTCATATTTCCAGCATCCCCTAGTGATGAACAACCCCAAAAAGCATATCCCAAAGAAGTCGTACCACTGAGATCAGGTGCATCGGTGGCTGTTAGTACCATATTCGATGCCCCATAAAAATAATATCTAGAATTACCTAGACTCATATTTCCCCATTGTGAGAGTTCGATGATTTTTAATCTATCACCAGCATTGTTAAATCGCCAACCAGATAAATTACCATTAATAATTACATCATATACACCTGAAGTAGTATAAGTATGAGTGACCTCTGCTTGATTCCAAGTAGTAATGGCATCTGTGTTTCCATCACCCCAGTCAACCACAAAATTGTAAATTCC
>JAOUKW010000136.1 GCA_029882335.1 Candidatus Heimdallarchaeota archaeon
ATAAATCTTAATGAACTACTTTTTTCCATTTTTTGTTTTTCATCCATGCCCCATACTATACAAAGCATAGTTAAAAAATATTATGTTCAAATTAACTAGTTTAGCAATGTAAAATAATAATTTATCCTAAAAAATAATACTAGGTTGAAATATTGACAACAAATTAAAAAGTTGAATTAATAAACAGTGTTTCTTATGTAAATATATTTCTACATAGAGTACAGATGAATTATATTAAATATCATTTGATATGAGAAGAAATTCCCTATTAACATTATTATAGTAAGTTTTTACTTTAGAAAAAATGAGTTAACTCTGTATGAGAGTTCATTTCCTGAATGAAATTCAAACCCATGGTCTCAAATAATTGTCCAAATATTTTTTGAAACATCTTGTAATAATGATCAAAGTCAATTCGATTGTAATTAGATAGATTTTCTATACGTGTAACTCTAGCTTTGATTATGTTCCCTTTTGGAAAATATCTAAATAAAGAGGTTTTTACAGTTACATCGAATGATTTTACGTTTATAATATTAAATTGAGATCCTTGAGTAATATCTGATCCAAAGTCATCATTTATTTCTTGAAAAGCAATTTGTATTGCTAATGATTTGGCAGTATATTCACTGAATGGTTTATTCAATGAGACAAGATATGATAGTTCAGTTAGTTCTACCTTTCCATGTTTCAATTGGTTTAATGCATTTCTAATAAGAGAAATCATGCTTTGCTTCGCTATATGGAACGATTCCTGATCATGTACATCAAGAAATAAATCAGATACCTTTCTGAATAGATTTTTAAAAAATAAAGGTGTAGTTGATTTTTTTATTTGCAATCCTTTTACGACAATCTTTCTATCTTCAGTCACACCGAAATAATTCTTTTTTCGATTGGAGAGACAAAGGAAGTTGAATTGATAATCGATGGTCAATGGAATACCTACATTGATAATTGACCAAAGTTCAAGTTTAGTGAAATACGAATGATTTTTATCTTTAGGTCTTAATAGAAATATAGAATCGGTATCCCCATAAATTACTTTTATACCTGATGAAGATGCCATTTCTTTGGATTGTCCAAGAAGGTAACGTGAATAGGCAGTAGTGGATTCTGCTACAGGTGGACAGAATAAATGGAATGTTTCTGCACCGAAGACACCATAAGAAGCATTAATTAAAACTTTCAATGATGATTGTATGGTATCATATAATATTTTTTGATCTTTATCATTTACTTCTTTAATTAATGGTTTGTAAAATTTGACTCGCAATTCCCTGATGAATCCAAGAAATATTGCTGTAATTCCTCTTTTTATACGACAAACATGATGACCGACTTCTGGGATCTTATTATTTTTACATATGTCATGACTACAGTTCATTGTTTCGTAAGATAAATTTTTTAATTTTATCACAGAAGGATAAAGGGATGCAAAATCAGCAACATCCACACCAAAGTAAGTGCCAGGCATTGGATTTAATACGATAGCTCCTTTAAATTGTTTACCAGTTATGGTGGCATCTGATTTAAATGAACCAGAAGCCCTCATTATTTCTTTTTTTGAAGGAAGTATTGCATTCATTCTTGCATGTTCATAAGCGAATAAATTGAGTACATATTTGGATATTGGAGACCGATTTACAAAGGTGATTGATAATTTTGCAACTCTCATTAAAATTATCATGAGATTTAATGTTAGATTATTGGAAAAAGATGTTAGTAAGAATGTTAATTCCACGTCTCTACTTGAATAAGTTACAATTTCTTCTCGTGTCATTTCATCAAACCATTTAGTTTTGGCAATTTTTTTGTATCCGAGTAATGCTTCCGATATTGTATCTAATGATGAATCAGCATATTTACCATTAAATGCATAGATGCGTATGGCATTATTGGAAAAAAAACGGTATAGATCTAAATGAATTGAGTTTTTAAAATGATATGAAGGTTTATTTGATTGATAATGGCCTTCTACAATATTACAAGTGATATTTAGTTTTTCACATCGAGTTAGAATATATTTCAAATCAAAATTATCTCCATTAAAAGATAATATCATAGGGTAGGTTTCTAAATATTTCATTGCATGGATTATCATTTGTCTCTCTGATGGATACGCATATATAGAAGGTGAATAACCAAGGGTCATTTTTATTTGCTCTTTTTGTGATTTTGTTGGCTCTAGTCCAAACATGAATAAAACACTTTGGTATTCTGAATCAAATGTAGCAATAACACTGATTGGATATTCTGCTTTTTCTGGTAATGGAAATTTTTCTCTTGCAGATATTACTTCAATATCAAATGCTATACGTCGTAAATTTGGAATTTTTTGATTTAATACTGGTGTATAAAGCATGGCTAAGTTTACCACATCTTGATGCTCACCTAAAAATTTGCTTTTAAGTGATTTTTCCAACATTTCATCTTTTAGGAGATCATACGTTAACGGGTGTGATGTATTCGTTGGTTGTAGAGAAATGATAGAGCCAGGTATTAGTTGTTTTCTTTGAAAATACCTTAATTCTTTCGATGCAGAGGTATTAACAAATGCATAATTCTTTCGCAATTGTTTATCGAATTTTAATTTATCACTAACAACTTCAGAAATTATTTCTTCATTTCCGGATAATAGATTTTTCATAGTATGTATTAAAATAGGATAATCACTCAAGGAAGAGGATACTTCCCCCTTAATTAGAAAATGTTCTACAATCGTTCGATCATGCCATTGGAATAATTGATTTGTGAATAAATTATACAGAATAACAGCATATCCCTTGTAATTTGGTAGCCAATAGCCATCAAGAATTAGAAACCTATTCATTGTTGGATTTGCTTTTATGAAATCTACTGCTGAATCAATTCCTATCCATGCGTCCACAATTTAATATTATCGAAATTCTTTATAAATAAAACAAATAGCAAATTATTTTACTTATTTGCATACATTCTATCGTTATTGTATTTATACATTCATCGTTATGTACACATTCTGGAAAGATTTTTTCTGGTAAAATTCTAGATTCATAATGATAATGTTGATTCATTTTTTACTTCCTAAAATTGTTTTTGGTTTATATAAGACTATTTTTTATCTATTGATTGTTAATTATTATAGATTATTATTTTAGCAAATTTAAATATTGCATATTCTTGATGTTTCATGGCGATTCTCAACATCAATATTTTTCAATATAAAAACATCTGATGCCGAATAGTTTCGATATGTTATGAATACTTTCGCTATATTAAAAATATATTAACCATCTGATCATAGGTATTAGACGGATATTTGATAAAACTAAATTATTGTATTTCAGTAGTTTTTATACCAATATTTTGAGAGTAGTCAAATTCATGTTAGTTCATTTTTTACTTCCTATATTTATTTCTAATAAATTAAACAAATGATTTAATAATACATTAGTATTTGTCTGAAATCGTTGTTTTCATAAAAGTATAGTAATTATTTTGTCCCGACCGAAAAAACGGGGTTAAATGAATGCATATGTATACATAATGAGTAACCTAACAGATCAATTACACCAAAAATATATCGATGAAAATTTCAGTTTAATCGATAATTCAACAGTTGAGAAATCATCATATTCCTATCTCAAAATATCAACTAAGGAAGATTCAAAAAGATTGCGTCTTATTAAGTATATTAAAGAAAATGGAACGATAAAAATAAATAAAAGTTGGAACCTATACTCTTTCTCCCTGGATCAACTAGAGGCAATAATCGAATTTGGTGATCCAAGAGCATTTGTCGAACAGGAATATGATTATAGGCCATCTTTTTACAACAATAATGATTTTCCAAAAACTTCTTATGAAGTTTTATATAAATCGAAAAATACAAGAATAGATATGGATAAGAAAGTGGCTTTCAAATTAGGCGGATTTACTATGATGAATAACATTTCAAAAGCAAGTCCTGTGGATACACAGGAAAAGCAAAGAAAAAAATTACTTTCCATATTAAACACCTTACCTTATGAATATAAACAAGTAATTAATGAAATAGATCAAATTTACCTGGATAATTTTCTTGATTTATTTCATTCAAATTACCAATCAACTCAAATTAAATTGTTGGTACCATTAATTATAGAGATAGCGAAATCAATGAATTTAGTATTCCACAATAAAGAAATAAGTAAATTATTGAATATTTCAAATAAAGGCTATCTCAAGAATAAACAAACCTTAATTGATTCTGGAATATTAAATCTAAAACATAATCAAGTAGAAGGTACATTTAACGATGATATATTTGAAACATTAAAAATTTCAAGTATTAATCGATTATATCATTTATTACAAAATAATATATTAGAACCCAGTATAATTCATGATATTCGTAATTTAATAGATGACTTATTTGAAAATTTGGATATAATGGAAAAATTGAAACATTTTGAATTTAAAGATTATATTATACCATTGGTAGCAATTTATCTAGTCGAAAATTTTGATAATAAAAGACGATTACAGTTGTGTAAATCACTAATTACAGATAATAGTATTCGTTATGAATCATTAGTTAAAAGATTTTACAATGCAGTTTCTATTGTTACAGAAATACTGGACAATGAAGTAATTGAATTCAAAGTTAACACAAATCTAAATAACGCAGATACAGTTTTATCAAACCCAGAAGTAAGAATGAATAACATGCCCTCCAATAACACCTGCAATAGCACAGAAGTTTTTTCGTCAATTAATGGAATTTCAGATTTTCCTTCCATAGAATTGAATTATACATCAACCATCAAGCAATTTAATCAGATGAATTTACTTCTGGAGAAAACAAAGCAGAGTAATATAATAGGTGGAAAAAAAGATTTAATATCAGATATATTTTCAGATAATTATACGGTGAATACACCTCAATCATCGATCCATCCAATGTTGGTATTCTCATCCATTATTACTTCACTTTCTATTAAAAATAAGGATATTCAAAAGATACAAAATTTTATTAATAAAATTATTACTCACAATCAAAAGCATGACAATTCAAAGATAAATAGCTATAAGATTCAAGATTATTCAGGTGATAAAGAATATAAAATACATACAAAATTCTCAAATTTTGAATTAATTCAATGTTGTATTTAGAAATAGAATTTCATCTAGAGAATCCGTCTTTAGAAAGTAAATTTAACATTTAACAAATTTTGTAAATAGTGAATTATTTTAGATTAAAGATCTTTAGAATGCAATTATTGTAAATATTGAAATACAATCAATTGAAAATGGTATAAATAAATAAGTTAATAATGCATTATTATTTAGCAAATTATAATTTATATTCATCTTTCATAGTTAAAACTCACACAATATTTAATAAAAATGAATGATGGCATATAAGTTAGAGTGATTATTGGTGTTGAGAATTATTCTAATAATTGGTCTGTAATTCTGATTAATATTTTGGAGGTGGTGATGTAGTGGATAAAATTGATGAGAAAATATTTAATTTACTTTACCAAGATCCATTCAGATCGATTAATGAAATTTCAAAAGTTTTAGGCGTTTCATTCACACTTGTTAATAGCCGGATAAATAAAATGAAACAAAATGGGTTGTTATATAAAAATAAAGAAATTATTGATCCAATATTTGGTAAGAGAACAACATCTCATATAACAGCAAGTGTTAACTCAAATGCTCTTGGATTAATTAAACATCACATTATTTTTTATAATTTACCCAACATTGAAACAATTCAGATTTTAGACAAATTTTTTGATGTTCATCCATATACTACCTATAAAGCTACAGTAATAGGTCAAGGAATGTCGATGTATGCCCAATTTGATTTTCATCCAAGCATTATGGAAGACATGATTGAGTTGTACGAACTTATCTGTCAAGAACTTAATATTCCAGATTATTTGATGATTAAAGGAACTGATTTAATCAATATTCAACCAAATTTATCATATCAGCATTTGGAGGATGAAAACATAAATGTTGAAGATAATTTCAACAAAATATCAAATAAAATTATGAGTTTTTATTGGAAGAAGTATCTCAAAGACAAAGAGATGGGCAACATTATCAAAAAAGTTATTAAAATTAAACCAGTCCCCAAGGTCAAAATATCTGAACTTCAATTAAAACTAATCAGAGAAATAACAATAAATGGCAATGCACCATTAAAAGAGTTATCAAAATATTATAAAAGAGATGTATCTACAATTTCTCGTTATTTAAATGGAATTAAAGAAAAGTATATTAGAAATGGAAAATTAAAATTTCATCCTTCAAATGCTAGATTTAATTGTTTTAAATTTATTACTGGTGAATTTTCTTTTAGAAATGGAATAACTAAAAATGATTTTAAAGAGTTCATATCTTATCAAGAATTCCCATTTTTTGGTTTTATTGTGTTTGAAAATAATTATTATTTAATGTATGTTGCTACAAATACCAAGGATTTTCAGGAAATATATGAATTTATTTGGAATAATTCTGTTTCTAATACAATACAAGTTTTTGAATTATATACTGAAAATGCATCAGAGTATTTTTTCTATCATTTGAATTTTATAAATGGTAAATTCAATACCGATAAGAAGTACTTTTTTGATGATCCATTGAAAGAGCTGGAAATTATGATTAAAACGACAATTATGTCTGAGGTGGTTTCATAAAAACCAATACTCTATCTTCAAGTAGAGATGCACGCATTATCTCCCATTTATCACTTTTTTCATAATACAGCAATACCCTTGCAATTTCGAATCCGATTTCTGTACCATCATCATCTTCTTCCAATTCAATTTCTATGATAGGTTCATTTTTTATAGGAAATTCAGTTATCATATCTTCTCGATCAATCATTGTTGGAATTAGAATTTTATTATAGTTAATGAAAGGATTATGAATTGGTAGAGCAAAAATATCTCCATGAATTCGATAGAACATAAATTCTTGAACTGTACTAAATCTCTTTGGATTATTTACATATTGCAGAGGTGTGATAACACTATATTTCTCCTCTATATAATCCCAAACTAGTATTTGAACGGTATCTTTACAGTCATGTACCCGATATACTTGATCTCTAAATAGTTTTATTGCTCTCTCCTGATCCAATCCTTGTAAGCTTAATTTTTGATCCTCACTCAATAGTTTAGAATAATCTACAAAATCGAAAATAGATAAATTAGTGAATAATCTATTTGATTTATCTTCCATCTGCTTTAAGATTATACCTGCAATTACATCTGTTGCAGCATCTAAATCATAGTTATTACAGAGCAGTACGTATAATCCCATAAAATAGAGTTTACGTAGGGATATAATTTTTTTAAGTGATTTAATTGGTGAAGTTAGATAATTACGAATAATGCTATAATGAGGGTTTGCACCATTCACATTCTTAAAATAATGAAAGTACAAATAATTATAGTGTTCTATATCTTCAATATCATTACTAAAAGAAACATCATTTTCATCAAGAAATTTTCTTAATTTATCAATATTTACAGGATCATTTAATGATACCCGTTTTGTAATTTCTGTATTTAATTGGGTTAAGTCTTCTTTGAAATATCGATCTTGATGTAAACTGGTAGATTGTTCAATTATATCATCTGTAAACGTATTTTGTGTGAAACCCTGACTTAATTCATTCATATCAAACAAGTAAAATAAGAAACTATAATCATTTTTCATTAGATATTTATGAAATAAAGCAAATCCCTTATTATCAAAATGGATGTAACATTCATCATCATCTAATTCTTCATATAGTATTCCTATTGATTCAAGCCGATGAGAATTGATATTTTTTAAATACCCCGATACTGGTTGGGTTACGTGATATGAGATATTCAAAACTAGCACATGATTAATTAAACTTGGGACCATTGTATGAATATCTTTCTGGCTAAAAAATGAAAAAACATCAAAACGTTTGACTGGATCTAATACATATAAAATTCCCATTAAATCGTAAAATGTTCCTAATATTCCCAGTTGTATGCCTACCATATGTAATTCACACGGCTCAAATATCTTTGAGATCAACAATTGCAAATAATTTATATTATCTTCATTTTTCTCATGTTTTAGAATTTTCTGTAAACATGATTTCAAATCCAGCTTATTCTCTTTATAAAAAGGATCAAAGATAGTTTGAATATAATTTTCTATATTTTCATGGTATTTATATTGCATGTTGGAGGTTGCAGTGGTAATGACGTTAATATAATCGAATTTTATTGTCATTACTTGAAGTTGAATTGAGGTAATTTCTCGGTTACCAACAATTTTTTCCCACGGGCTGAGATTATCAGTCAAACATATGATTTGGTGTAAATTGAATTATTAAATCTTCCCAGTGACTCATAGTATATTTCATTATTGCCTGAATAAATCAATAGAATAAATACCCAATTATGGTCTAATATGGCATTCAATGTTTTAGTTTTCGTGAATAATATGAAATTATTCATTAATTTTAACTATTGATTGAATGTTATTTGTTTTGAAATTTGATTTAATTGTGATATATTATCATTTAAAATATTTGCAGATGATTCTAATTTTGTTGCAGCGGTTAAATTCTCATGTGTAACTGTTTTTATTTGTAATAGAGTATTTTTAACACCATCAAAATTAGTAGTTAAAGATCCAAGAATTAACTCGATTATATCTCGTATTTCAATAATGGCTTCTCTTGATTCATCAGATAGTTTTCTTACATTTTCTGCAACTACAGCAAATCCTCTTCCATAATCACCAGCCCTTGAAGCCTCTATCCCAGCATTTAATGATAAAACATTTGTTTGTAATGCCATTTTTTCAAGTGTAGATATGTTTAAATTAATTTGGGAAGTAACTTTTGCGAGTATTGTTTCAAGTGCCTCTATTTGACTATTTGCCTGCATGGATAATTCATTTTGATTGGTTGAGCCTAGATTCAATGATCCACTAATTGAGGATAGTGTGTTTGAAATTTCGCTCAAATCATCTAATCCAAAAACCAAATTATTTGACACTTCACTTAATAATTTATTGGACTTTAATACTTCATGAACATTGTTTTTTCCTTCTGCAATAATTGAATTTACAAATTTTGCAATAGAACCAAAAGTAGAATCTCTTAAAACATCATAATTTGTTATTTGAACCGATAAATTACCTTTATTTACTTCATTGCTTAGCTGTTCTATTTCTTCCGTCATTGGTTCGATTAGCGCAAACATGCTGAAGAGACTAGCCAATGAGATGGTCATTGGTAATAGAACTATAATTAAATAATCAATTAATATTTGACCAGTTGATTTTCCTTGAGGATTGAAAATTGAGAGTACATCAGAACCTCCAATTATTAAACCAAATATACTATCTCCAACACCCATCGGAATGAAATGCAATACCATCCTAAATCGATATTTACTTGAAGTTCTCCAAACAGTAATTGCGATAAGTAAACAAGGAGGAATGACCAACAAATAATACACTAAAAATTCTAAATAATGTATTCCATATAATTTATCATCTGGCAGACTTAATGCAATGATTGGATAAAATACTAGTGAAATGGGAAATAACAACTCAAGATAATGATGCCACTTCAAATCGAATTTGCGAATATATTGTATCATTATATTTTTTTCCTACTCAAACCATATATGTTTTCCGATAAATTTCAATGACAAAATCAAAAGAAGTTGTGTATTTAATTATTTTTTATATATCAAAATTCAATGGTTATTGGCCCCATAGGATTAAAAGTGATAATACGCTTATGATTTTCTCCTTTTAACTGGTATATGTTGTTTTGCATATCCACCTCTCTAGCCAGATAT